>JBBRIO010000443.1:0-4792 GCA_038220855.1 Bryobacterales bacterium
AAGAAGTCGATGCCGGATGTGGACGCGTTTCTCGAACGGCTGGTGCCGTTTTTGGATCAATTGCCGGAGGGGCCGCGCTATGCGATTGAGCTACGGAACGCGGAGTTTCTAAGTCGGGACTACTTCGAGGCGTTGCAGGAACGCGGGGTGGCGCATATCTTTAACGCCTGGACGCGGATGCCGGACTTGCCGGCGCAGAGCGCGATGCCGCAAGCTTATACGGCCGATTTCACGGTGGTGCGGGCGCTGCTGCGGCAGGGACGGGCTTACGAGGATGCGGTGAAGAGCTTCTCGCCGTACGAGCGGATTCAGGATCCGAATGTGGAGTCGCGGGACGCGCTGCGGGCGTTGATTCAACGGTCGTTGGGCCTGCAGCAGCCGGCCTATATTTTTGTGAATAACCGGTTTGAGGGCAATGCGCCTTCGACGATTGAAGCGGTGATTGAGGGGATCGACATATGATGACGCGGCGAGAGTTGTTGGCTGCGCCGGCCTTGTTCCAACGGGTGCCGACGCGGATGAACGTGCTGTTTGTGATGGCGGATCAGCACCGGGCCGACTGCGTGGGCGGGTCAGCGCATACGCCGAACTTGGAACGGCTGGCGCGGGAGGGGGCGACGTTTCAGAGTGCCTATTCTTCGACGCCGACGTGTACGCCGGCGCGGGCGTGCCTGCTGACGGGGCTATCGCCGTGGAACCACGGGATGCTCGCGTATGGGCGGGTGGCGGGGCAGTATGCGTACGAGATGCCGCGGGCGATGAATGAGCTGGGATACTTCACGGCGGCGATCGGGAAGCTGCACTATACGCCGCAGCGGAACGCGCATGGGTATCAGATGGCGTTGCTCGACGAGAGCGGCCGGGTGGAGTCGATGGACTTCCGGAGCGACTACCGGAGTTGGTTCGCGTCGCAGGCGCCGCTGCTGAATCCCGACGCGACCGGGGTGGGGTTTAACGACTACAACGCGAAGCCGTATGTGTTGCCGGAGCGGCTGCATCCGACGCGATGGACGGCGGATTGCGCGGTGCGTTTTCTCGAAGACTACCAGCGACCGGAGCCGTTCTTTCTGAAGGTTTCGTTTGCGCGGCCGCATAGTCCGTATGATCCGCCGCAGCGGTGGATGGACTTCTATCGGGACCGGCCGTTGCCGGCGGCGACGATTGGCAAATGGGCGGAGGGGAATCGGCCGCGGAATACGGAGAAGAACGATTTGTGGCGGGGGGACTTGGGGGCGGCGGTGATTCGGGAATCGCGGCAGGGGTATTGGGGTTCGGTGTCGTTTGTCGATGAGCAGATTGGCCGGATCGTCGCATCGCTCGAGAAGCGGGGGATGCTGGAGAACACGTTGATCGTCTATACCTCCGACCACGGGGACATGCTGGGCGATCACCACCTTTGGCGGAAGTCTTATGGTTACGAGGGTTCGACGCGGATCCCGATGATCATCCGGTTGCCGGG
This sequence comes from Bryobacterales bacterium, assembly GCA_038220855.1. Classification (GTDB taxonomy): domain Bacteria; phylum Acidobacteriota; class Terriglobia; order Bryobacterales; family Bryobacteraceae. Next base: position 1,460 of record JBBRIO010000443.1, read on the forward strand.
GGCGAAGAAGGGGCAATCGATCGCCGAGCCGGTGGAGTTGCGCGACATTTTCCCGACGGTGCTGGACGCGGCGGGTGCTGCTCCGAGCCGGCCGATTGATGGGCGGTCGATGCTGCAATTAGTCAGAGGGAAGAAGGAGGGCTGGCGGGAGTGGATTGACCTGGAACACGGCGTTTGCTACGACGAGACGAACCAATGGACGGCGTTGACCGATGGCCAGTGGAAGTACATTTTTCACGGGTTTTCGGGGGAGGAGCAGTTGTTCGATTTGGTTCACGACCGGGGAGAGTTGGTGAACCGCAGCGACGACGGGGCGCGGCTGCGGCTTTGGCGGGGGCGGATGATTGGGCATCTGGAAGCCCGGGGCGAGGCTTGGGTGAAGGGCGGGAAACTGGCGACGCGGCAGAAGATGGTGCAGTATTCTCCGCTCTATCCGCGAACCCGTTAGCGGCGCTGCCAACGGCTATCGCGGAAGTCGGCTTCGGCGTCGCGCCAGGGGCCGAACTTGCAGGCCATCTGGCCGCCATCGACGAGGAGCGTCGTGCCGGTGATGTAGCTGGCCCAGTCGCTGGCGAGGAAAACGGCGGCCTTGGCGACCTCTTCGGGTTGCCCTCCGCGGCCCATGGGGATGGCGCGGAAGTATTCCTTGATGACGGTTTCGTTGTTGAAGGAGTCGGCGGTGAGGCGGGTCTGGATGAGGCCGGGGTTGATGGCGTTGACGCGGATGCCGTAGGGGCCGAGTTCGTTGGCCGCGGTGTGGACGAGGCCGAGGACGCCTGCTTTGGTGGCGTTGTAGGCGATGAGGTTCTCTTCGCCGTCGTAGGAGTTGGTGGAGGCGGTGAGGACGATGGCGCCGGGGCGGCCTGCGGCGCGCATGCGGTTGGAGGCGGCTTGGAGGGTTTCGAAGACGGCGGTGAGGTTGAGGGCGAGAGTCTTGTCCCAGACCTCGCGGGTGGTGTCCGGGATGGGCCGGAAGTAGGCGGTGCCGGCGTTGATCATGACGATGTCGGGGACGGGAGAGCGGTCAAAGGCGGCGTCGAGGCTGGCGCGGTTCGTGACGTCGACGGGGTTGGGGGAGTCGAGGTCAAAGACGGTGACTTGGGCTCCGCAGGCGGTGAGGGTTTGGGCCATGGCGAGGCCGATGCCGTGGGAGCCGCCAGTGACGATGGCGTGGCGGCCGGTGAGATCAATCTGCATCCAATTAGGCTATCCTGTTCGCAGATGAATGGGCCAACTCGACGTGGATTTCTTGGAACGACCGCGGCTTTAGCGCAAGCGCCCCCGGCGGCTCCGAATATCGTTTTTCTGCTTTCGGATGATCATACGGCGGCGGATCTGGGGTGCGCGGGAAATCTGGGAATCCGCACGCCGAACCTGGATCGGCTGGCGCAGCAGGGGACTCAGTTTACGAACTGCTTTGTGACCTCGCCGCAGTGCAGCCCGAATCGGTCGGCGATCTTTACGGGCTGCACGGCGCACACGACGGGCACGTCGCGACTGCACGCTCCGATGCCGCCGTGGGAACAGAGTTTTTTGGAGCTTTTGAAGGCGCGTGGTTACTACACGGGCGGGTTTCGGAAGGTTCATCAGGGGAACGAGTTCAACCGGCGGTTTGATTTCTATCGGGCGGAGAAGACGGCGGCGTTTGCGGAGTTCTTCGATCAGCGGCCGGCGAATGGGCCCTTCTTTTTGCACGTCGGGTTCACGGATCCGCATCGGCCCTATGTGGGTAAGGCGTTTGATCCGCCGCACGACCGGGCGAAGGTGCGGGTGCCGAAGTTCCTGCCGGACACGCCGGAGGTGCGGGAGGACCTGGGGATGTACGCCGACTCCATTGCGCGGATGGACGCCGAGTGTGGGCAGATTCTGGACCTGTTGGCGAAGCGGGGGTTGGCGAGGGATACGGTTGTGTTTTTCAGCGGGGACAATGGCATGCCGTTTCCGGGGGCGAAGGGGACCTGTTACGACCCTGGGATCAACGTGCCGCTGATCGTGGCGAGGCCGGGCGGAGCGGGAGGGGCCGGGCGGAAGGAGCTGATTTCGCATGTGGACCTGCCGGCGACCTGGCTCGACCTGGCGAACGTTCCGGTGCCGGCAAAGATGCAGGGGGTGAGCTTTCGCGGGTTGCTCGACGGGTCGCCGTATCGGCAGCGGGACGCGGTGTTCAGTGAACGGAACTGGCACGACAACTTTGACCCGATTCGGAGTGTGCGGACGGAGCGGCACAAGCTGATCTTTAACGCGGCCCCGCACTTTCCGTATCGGCCGGCGTGGGATTTGGAAGGGAGCCCGACGTGGAAGAACTACTTGGAGCTGTCGCGGAGAGGGAAGCTGCCGGCGATTCATGGACGGCTGCTGCAACCGACCCGCCCGATGGTGGAGCTGTACGATTTGACGACGGATCCGGACGAGTTTCATAACCTGGCTAGTAGCCCGGCGCATGCGGGCGTTCGGCAGGATCTACAGCAAAAGTTGGCCGAATGGATGGAAAAAACATACGACTTTCTGCCGCCGACCGCACCGGGGTGGCCGGCCCGGCTGTAGCGTTTAGGTCGCTCTGCCACCGGGGCTGTGGAAGAAGTGGTCCTTTTTGCGTTGGAAGGCGAGCCAGACGGCGAGGGCGAGGGCGAAGACGAGGTCGTCGTGTTCGGCTTGGTGGCCGTCGGAGCGAAAGGCGATGAGCTCGGCTTCGAGTTCGGCGAGGCCGGGGGTGGCGGTCGGGAGGGTGAGTTTCTGGGAACCGAGGGCGGTGCGGAGGCGGGTGAGTAAGTCGGGGCGAGGGATGCCTTCGTAACCTCCGGGTAAGTGGGTGGTCTGATGACCGCCGGTGATAGCGACGGGGGTGAGCGGGTGTTGGCGGAGGGACTTATCGCGGCGGAGGACCTCGATGAGGGTGCTTTCGCCGGTGGCATCAATGATGAAATGGGTTTGTTTATAGGGGCCGGGGAGGGAAGCGAGGACGGCGCGGAGGCGGGCGGGAAGGTCTAAGTGGTCAGCGCCGAGGGGGAGAGATTCGGCGTAGTGGACGAGTAAGTGGGCGGTGACGAGGTGGTTTCCGGTGAAGGGGTCGCGATCGCGGGTTTGGGTGAGGTGGCATTCGACGGCGACGATGGCGGTATGGTCCTGCCGCTTGCCGACATCGATGCCGACGAAGAGTTCGTGGAGGCCGTAGCAGGGGACGCCGGTGGGGAGGTAGGGCGCTTTGGCGCGGGCGATGACGGCGCGGTCCAGGAATTGGACGGAGGCGGCGACGAAGGCGCATTCGTACTCCTGGGCGTAGAGGGCTTCACCGTGGAGGGCGCGTTCGGCGGCGAGGAATTCGGGGGCGATGCG
>JBBRIO010000444.1:0-4786 GCA_038220855.1 Bryobacterales bacterium
GACCGCGTTTTACGTAATGCTGTACTTCACCGAGGCGCTGACTCCGTGGGCGCAGAAGGTTGGGCTGAGCAGTAAGTGGGATTTGTATGGCGTGCTGTATACGGTGGCCATTGTGGGCGGCGGGTTGGCGGTGATGCGGAAGTACGGACACAATCGCTACCAAGTGATTCGGACGTCGGTCGTGATGTTCGTACAGGTGGTATTTGCGTTTTCGATTCCGCAGTTGCTGAAGGCGATGCACCAGCCGGAGTTGTATCTGAGTTACTTTTGGCCGTTGAAGTTTGACTACCTGAACCCGGAGTATCTGGCGCATCAGCCGATGTGGTTCATCGTGTATTCGATAGCGGCCGGCCTCGTGCTGGTGCCGCTGGCCGGGGCGTTTTTCGGCAAGCGGTGGTACTGTTCGTGGGTCTGCGGCTGCGGCGGGCTAGCGAATACATTTGGGGAGCCTTGGCGGCATTTGAGCGATAAGTCGACGGCGGCTTGGAAATTCGAGAAGGTTAGTGTTCATAGCGTTTTGGGGATTAGCTTGGCCTTGACCGGGATTTTGGTTTATTCGTGGATGACGGGCAGCAAGGCTCCGATAGTGGTGGAGTTCCAGAGTTGGTACGGACTGATTGCCGGGAGCCTGTTGTCTGGAGTCGTGGCCATGGGGCTTTATCCGCTGGGGGGGACGAGGGTGTGGTGCCGGTTCTTCTGCCCGATGGCGGCGCTCCTGGGGATTACGCAGAAGGCGAGCAAGCGCTTTCACATCCGGGTGAAGGAAGATATGTGTATCTCGTGCGGGCTCTGCTCGAAGTACTGCGAGATGGGAATTGACGTGCGGGCTTATGCGCAAATGAACGAGAGTTTCACGCGGGCTTCTTGCGTAGGTTGCGGGATTTGTTCGGAAGTTTGTCCGCGAGGGGTACTGCGTCTCGAGAGCGAATCGGGGCTGGTACAGATTACGGTTGGACGATAAACAAGCACTGGTTGCATTGATGATCGGATACCAGGCGGCGGACCGGACGGCGGCGGAGCTTTTGGCGGCCAAGGTCTACCCGATGCTGCATCGGTTTTATGGCAGCCTGGGCGAGTACGAGCGGGCCGATGATTTGGCGCAGGAGTGCTGGATTCGGCTGCATAAGGCGCGACATTCCTATCGGCCACCGGAGCCGGTGTTGCCGTGGGTTTTCGCGATTGCGCGGCACACCAGGGTAGACCAGTTTCGGAAGCGGGCCCGGAGTTCCGGGCGGGAGGTGGCGATGGAGGTGGGGGCGGATTTTGCAGCCCCCGCAGCCGAGGCGGAGCCGACGGTGCTGCCGCTGCTGGAGCAGTTGCCGGCCAGTCAAAAAGAGGTTTTGTTGATGCTGAAAGTGACGGGTATGAGCCTAGAAGAGGTGGCCCGGGCGACGGCATCGACGGTAGGGAGTGTGAAGCAGAAGGCGCATCGGGCGTACGAGACGCTGCGAAGGTTGATGGGAGAGCAGTCATGATGAACGAGAAGCAGATTCTGGAGCGATTGGAAAGCGAGATTCGGCCTGGGAAGGCCGCGCCGATGGGACTGGTGGGCGAGTTGACACCGGTGAAGCCGGGCCTATCGACGGGAGCGGTGCTGACGGTGTTTGCGGCAGTGTTGACGGGGATCACGGTGGGTGGCGGGCTGACAATGGGGCCGCCTCGTGGGCTGTTGGCTATGACGGTGTCTCAAGTGATGATTGTGGGCGCACTGGGCGTGACGATGATGGGGATTTTGGGATTGGCGGCGGCGCAGGGTTTGCGGCCGGGAGCGAAGGTGTGGGTGAATGTGCGCTGGGCGAACGTGCTGCCGCTGGTGGGATTTTTGGCGGTGGCGGCAATGATCTTTCCGTGGCGCTGGATGCCGGAGAATTTCATCGCCGACGGCTGGGGGTGTTTGCGGGAGGGGTTGTACGTGGCGCTAGCGTCATCCGGGGGGGTGATTTGGCTGGTGCGGCGGGGATACGTGACGAACTGGGCGGGGTTGGCGGGGACGCTGGGAGCGTTCTGCGGCTTGACGGGGGCGGCCCTGCTCCACGTGATGTGCCCGGACCAGGAGGCGACCCACTTGATTGTGTGGCATGGGGGAATTCTCGCGGGAGGGACGTTGGGCGGGTTACTCGCGGGGTATTTGGTGCTGCGGGGCAAGTAGGAAGGCGGCAGCGGCGAGATGGCGGGCGTGGGCTTGGATGTCCGCCGGCCATGGCGCAGTGGCGACGGTGAAAGGTTCGGGAAGGTGAGCGAAGAGGGCTCGGGTGGCGTCTTCGAAGCTGGGCAGATTGCCGGCCATGGCGGAGAGGAAACGATAAGCGGATTCCTGGGCGGCACGGAGCTGGTCTTGCGGGGCATGGGCGCGGCGGGCGGCTTCGACGAGTTTGCGAAGGGCGACGGAGGCACCGCCGGGTTGGCAGTCCAGCCAGGCCCAGTGGCGGGGGAGGAGGGAGACTTCGCGCGCGATGACGCTTGGACTGGGGCCGGGAACGGGGATGGGCGGGGTAGGCCGGAGGCTGCAGATTTTGAGGGACGGAGCGGGAGGGAGTTCGCGGAGGTCGAGTTCAATTTGGTGGCTCGAGACGGCGTCAAAGACGAGGACGGATTCCGAGGGCGGTGCGGCACGAACGGCGTGAGTTATAGCCGGAAGATCGCCGGTGGCGAGTAGGTTGGGGCCGGCGAACACAAGATAGGGCATAGTGTAATTATCCTGTAAGGGGAGTTGTTATACTCTTCGGTACCTATGGCTCACGACATCACGATCCTGCTCGAGGAGTGGGGTCGAGGCGATAAGTCCGCGTTAGATCGGCTAGCGCCGCTCGTGTATCCGCAACTGCGAGAGATTGCGGGCGCGTATTTGCGCCGGGAGCGCGGCGGGCATACGTTGCAGGCGACGGCGCTGGTGAGCGAGTTGTTTTTGAAACTGATGACGCGCCGGGAGCCGCATTTTGAGAGCCGGTACCACTTTTATTCGCTGACGGCGAAGCTGATGCGAATGGCACTGATCGATCATGCACGGTCGGCCAAGGCGGGCAAACGGGGTGGAGCTTTTTTCCCGGTGCCGCTGCACGATGAGATTCCCTGGGTGGATGCTTCCGGCGAGCAGATGGTGGATCTGGACCGGGCGCTGGATGAGTTAGCTGGGATGGACGCGGAGCAGGCGCAGATGTTCGAGATGCGGTTTTTGATTGGACATACGGTGGACGAAGTGGCGGAGATCCTGGGGACTTCGAAATCGAACGTGGACCGGAAGGTGAGATTGGGGCGGGCGTGGCTTTTCCAACGGCTGCATGACGCGGAGGGGCGCGAACCTGCGCCATACAGAGTATGAACGCCAAAACGCGATGGAACCGGATACAGGCGCTGTGTGACGAGGCCGAGAAGCTAGCCGACGGCGAGCGGACGGCGTTTCTGGAGCGGGTGGAAAGCGACGAGGGGATTCGTGCCGGGGTGGTGGCTATGTTGGCGGCGCTGCGGAACGAGGCGCAGGTTCGGGAGGCGTACGTGCCGGTTGAGCCGGAGACTCCGGCGGGGCCGAGGACGATTGGGGCGTACACGATTGTGGGCTATCTGGGGCGGGGCGGAACGGGGACGGTGTACGCGGCGGAGATTGATAGGGCGGGGGTGAAGCAGCAGGTGGCCGTAAAGGTGCTGCACGCGGCCATGGACGATGGGGAGACGGAGGCGAGATTTCGGCGGGAGCAGCAGATGTTGGCGCAGTTGGACCACCCGGGAATCACGCGGGTGATTGACGCGGGCGTGACCGAGGAGCAGCAGCCGTATCTAGTGATGGACCGGGTGGACGGGGAGCCGATTGATACGTATTGCGACCGGCATAAGTTGGATATTGCCGGGCGGGTGCGGCTAATGATTCAGGTTTGTGAGGCGGTGGCGGCGGCGCATCGGGCGCTGATTGTGCATCTGGACTTGAAGCCATCGAACTTGCTCGTGACGGGGGACGGGCGAGCGAAGCTATTGGATTTTGGAACGGCGAAGCTGGTGCGGCCGGGAGATTTGACGATGACGCGGCAGATGACGCCGCTGTATGCGAGCCCGGAGCAGTTGCGAGGAGAGGCCGTGACGACGGCTTGCGACGTTTATAGTTTGGGAGTGGTGCTGTACGAGATCCTGGCGGGGGAGTGGCCGTTCGGGATCCGGGAATCGATGGTGGCGGTTTGGGAGCGAGCGGCGGGGCACACGGAGAGCCGGAAGCTGACCGAGCGGGTGAGCCCGGAGGTGGCGGCGTTGCGCGGGATGCGCGTGGAGCAGATGCGGGAGGCGCTGCGGGGGGACATGGAAGTGATTGTCCGGAAGGCGATGGCTAAGGGGCCGACGGAGCGTTACGAGAGCGTGGCGGGGCTCGCAGAGGACTTGCAGCGGTATCTGGAAGGGCGGCCGGTATTGGCGCAGAAGCAGACGAGTTGGTACCAACTGCGGAAGTACGCGGTGCGGAACCGGGGAGCGGTGAGCCTGACGTTGGTGTTGCTCGTCTGTATGGCTGGGGCGTTGGGCTACGGATGGTGGCAGCAGCGGGAGGCGCTGCACGCGGCGCGGGTGGCTGAGGAGACGGGATCGTTTTTAAGTTGGATGGTGCAGAGTTCCCGGCCGATGTACGGGGGTCGGACGGAGATGACGGTTCGGGAATTGGTGCAGAAGGCGGGGAAGGAGTTGGCGCGGCGGGACCAAATGAGCGATGCGGCGGCGGGGACGCTTCTGCAAACGCTGGGTGGGTATTTGTCTGAGGCGGGGGATCCCGATGGGGCGATGGCGATGATGCGGCAGGCGGGCGTTCGCGCGG
>JBBRIO010000445.1:0-4786 GCA_038220855.1 Bryobacterales bacterium
ATCATGGCCAAGGTCAGCGTCAAGGGCGACGATAAGACGCCCTTATACCAGTACCTGACCTCGACCACGGGCGGCGAAGTAAAGTGGAATTTCACCAAATTCCTCGTTGGCAAGGACGGCAAGCCGGTACAGCGTTTTGAATCCGGTGTGAGCCCGGACAGCCCCGAACTTGCCGCTGCCATCGAGAAGGCTCTCCGCTAAACAACCACCGCCCAAAGGCGGTCGGGTTAAGTTGCGACTGAAAGTCACCGGGCGCGGCTAAAGCCGCCGGAAAGCCTACCTGCGAGGGCGGGCACCACTTGTCATGGGAGAAAAGCCATCGAACCCGGTCGATGGAACTCTCTCCAACATCGCTCTGCGAACTCCTGGCTCAGCAGCACCGTGGCTGAAGGCAGCCGCATGAATGGCGGGGGGATTAGACCCAGCACATGGTATTAAAGCGATCCTTTCTTCAATCGGGCGGCGTCAATAGCCCAGCGTCGTAAGATTTCGTAACCCCTATCTTCCGGATTATAACGCCGCCCCCCCTGATGGCCGTCCTCCTTTCCCGACTGCACGTTCAAAGGCTTCCGCAGCAACTTGCTCTGCTCCACGCTCCCCTCGCTCACCCGTTCCAACAAAATCTTATAATTGGCATAGGTCGCCGCCGCCGAAAGGTAGCCGCGATTATCAGCCGGACTAAACTCCATAGAAGGAACCCGACCCGCCACCCCATGGCACCCCATGCAGGCCATCTCATCTTCGCGATTCGGGCGCAGTAACTCCGGCGCCAACCAATCGCGGAAATAGTTGTAGTTCTGCCTCCATTCAGGCGGCATCGCCTGCACCTCGGCCGGATCGGCCTCATACACCCCAGGCTGCAGCGGCTGCAGCGCTGCCTGGACCGTTGGATTCCGGCGTACCGTTGAGTCTGAGATTGCCAGCGACAGCGCAGCTCCGCGAAGCCGACCGTCCGCCCCTTTGTTGCTAATCGTCTTCGCCAGCAAAGCCGCCGCCGCCCGGCGCTGCCCGGCCAGCGGATCCGCCGCCGGCGCAGGCGGCACGACCGTAGGAATCGGCGTGTCGTACGTCAACAGCCACTTCGCACTCCCCACCCAAATCATCTCCTCCATGGGACTTCGATAAACACTCGGCATCTTCGCGAGCAAAGCCGGAGTATGCAGATCCGGGTTGTTGTGAATCACTTGCGCCGTCGATCGGGCCAGGAACCAATCCCGACTATCCTTCTCCATCTGGGCCGGCGCACGCAGATTCTCCGGCAGTTTAGCCTTGTCCGCCCCTAAGTCCGGCAGCAAAATCTTAAAGAAAATATTCTGTTGCTCCTCGGTCTTGGGCAGGTTCCACCGCGCCCGCGTGAACAACTTCAGAATCGGATTCACCAGTTCCGCCCGGCGCTCAGGTTCGTTCGCACCCCGCTGAATCTGCTCCATCAGCGGCTCAAGAAACTCTTGCGTTCCGTTCAAAGTGATGATCCGCGGATCACTCAGCGAGGTCGCCGCCAGCGTCCGGTACTCTTCTGGCCCTGAGGTCGAGTATTCCAGCAGCTTCTTCTGGAGCGGGTCATAAGTCGCATTCGCCGCCGCCTCCAACGCCAAACGCGTCTCGGTCTTATCCTTCGTCGCGTTCCAATACGAGTACACCGCCTTCCCCACCATCTCGGCACTCCCTGGGGTAACGTAACCCATCTGACCCGGGCCGCCGTCCCCGCCGGCCTGATTGTAGTAAGTCCCGGCAATCTCCACAACCCGGCGAGACAGCAGCGGATTGTCCAGTTGCTTCGTGATCGCCGAAAACAGCGACTGCAACTCCGGATATTGATGCTCCTTACTCCCGTTACTCCGATGGCCATTCACAATGAACAGCGCCTCGGTCTGGTATCGCTTGGCGGTTTCGGTCAGTGAACTCGGTTCCGGGCGGGTCAGGCTCCGCACAAAAGCAGCGTTCAACGGTTCCCGCACAGGCGGATTCCAGATCCACCAATTCCACGCCGCCCGGCTAGCCCAAGCCCGTACCGCCGGGCTGGCATCGTCATTCATCATCTTCCCCAGCGCCGCCGTCAGCCGTCCAAAGCCAGCGTTAGAATGCGTCATCGTCGCGTCGGCGCGCATGATCAGCGCTCCCGCCAGCGCCTCCCGGGCAAGGTCCGTCATCGTCGGCAGCGCCGCAAAAACATGGTCCCAGCCCTTATCGTCCAGCAGCGTCTGCCGAACGCCCCACCGCGCCGCCTCCCGGACCATCTTCACCGGATCGCCCAGCCCAGCGAGTTGAGCGGACACTCCCCGTTCATCATGCAGCCCGCCGAGGGCAATCTGCGCCCAATAGCGAACCTGCGGACTCGCATGCGTCGTGCCGGGCAGCACGGTCGGCAGATACTGCGTATCCCCCGGCGAAAGCCCCAGCTGAGCGAGAGCCCGAAAGCGAGCCACGGTATCTGCGAGCGACTCGTTCGCCGCCGCCCCCAAATTGCCAACCGGTTCAGCGACCACCGGATAAAGCCGCGAAAGCGCATGAATTGAGTAAGCCGTCGTCACCATCCCGGTCAGCGCGTGATTGTTCCAACGCCCGTAGGGATCCTGCACCCGCAACAACGCGGCCACGCCACGCTTTACCTGCGGATCCTGATCCGTAAAACCCATCGCCGAAAAAGCCGTCAGCGCCAGCGCGGTCGGCGCCGGGTCGACGTCCTTATCGTCGACCTTCACCGTCCAAGTGAAGCCGTCCGCCGACGTCCCCGGGTCGAACTGCCACATGCCATCCGGCCGCTGCAATTGCCGCAGCCGCCTCAGGTCGGCCAACGCTTGCGACTTCAGCCGCGCCGCCAGATTTTCATCGCGAGCGATGAAAATGTCGGTCGCAAACAGAATCCGGTTCGCCAAGTCGTCGGCGTACTTGGGAGAAGTCGCCAACAGCCTTTCCGCCTTTTCCTCCAGCGCAAGCAGATACTTTTCGTTCCGGGTTTTCTTGTAAGCCTCCGCCAGAATTTTTCCAGCAAATCGATAAACCACCGCCGGCCCCACGTTCGACCCCGGTCCGGCGGCATTGATGCCGGACGGATCAGCCGATTGCAGTACATGGTTCGCCGCCCGGATCTGTTGCATTGAATGCAACCGCCGCGGCGACACAAAATCCTCCGCCGTCGAGGCGTTGAAACCCGCCGCCCGCGTTCCCGCCGGGCCGTCCCCTAAGTCCAGCGGCGCCAGCGAAGTGTTATTCGCCGCCTCGGCCAACGTATTGGTCGGCCGCAACGACTCATACATCGTATTGACTAAGTGGCGATAGTTCACCACATTCTCCGGCCGATACCCATTCTGGAAGGCGACCGTCGGCCCCCAAACCCCAGACTGCGTATGGCACGACATGCAATGGGTGCCCATCAAATTGCCGGTGTCGCGGATCCGCCGGTCCACGGCCGCCCCTCGGGGACGGTTCATAATCCATGCGTCAACCTGACCCATATGATCATAAATAGCCTGTTTTACGGCCAAACGCGGGTCCGTGTAAGGAGCCAGCGCACGCAGCCGGAGTTCCACCTCATAACCCGGAGAATTCGCCTCGACCTTCAGGAAATACACCCCGCCCGGCTTGAGTGTCCGCGTGATGGCGGTCCGATGGGACTCGGTCTGCTGATGCACCCGTTCATTCGCATTGGCCCCCTCGCGGTACTCTTTACCATCCGCGGTGTAAACCAGTAACTGCGCTACAACTAAAGGATCCGGCAGCGCTAAGTTGGCCGTGAATAACTTCGGATTGGTGCCCTTGTACTCAATCCGGAAATAATCCAAGCCAGAAGAACCAATCAGGCCGTTGTCAAAATACTCGGCGTCGTCCGCCCCGCCGGTAATGTGCACCGTATCGCGGGAGCCGAAATCAATCGGTTGAGCCGCCGCGATGGAGTCATTCGGTTCCGCTTCCAAAAACATCCCCCGCGCCGAAGGTCCCGGCGTCAGCTTCGCCAGTTGCGTCCGCAGCGACACCTTATGGCCACTTGGCCAAGGGGTCACCTTCGGGAACGGAGTCAGCTTTTCAATGCTGCCGGTCTCCCTCCACCGCGGGCGGTTGAAGATCGGTTCCTCATTTTCCACCTTCGTCAGTTTCAGCGCGTAAACGCCGGCCTTGGGAGCCCGATAGACCATGTAAAAATCAGGGTCGAGCGCGTGCAGCACCTTGCGGTAGCCGCCCCATTCGACGGCTATGCGGCCATTGACCGGGAGTTGACTCGGCATCGGCAGCCCAGCGTAGACTTCGACGGTCTCGCCTGCGGCGAGCGATATCGACTGCTGATGAACACCCGTAAAATCGAACGCGGAGGCTAAAGTAGAAAGCAGAAGGAAAACGGCGAAACGCATAGCTAGGCCAAGAATATCAAATCAGCGACGGTTCTCCAGCAGAAACTTGGCGGCCGCCTGATCCATCCGCCCACCAAACGGCCGCAACGTCTTCATCATGAAAATATCCTCCTCAAAATCGGTTCGCCAAACGGGCCGTTCGCCCCGCTGCGCCCGCACCAGCAGCTCCGGAAAACCGGCCCCAGCCAACTGGGAAACCGGATATCCACCGCCGAAACGCATATTGAACTCAATCAGAAAAAGCTCCCCCTTCCGATCGATCACGTCCACGTCGCAGGGCCCCACAATCGCCAACCGCTCGGCCAACCGCAACCCCAAATCGATCAGCTCCTGACGCCGGATGGTTACGGCCAGCTCCGTCTCGCCATTGCGCGAAATGAGTTTCCTCCAACACGAAACCCCCATCGGGCGACCCACCAGATCCGAACACAACTCAATAT
>JBBRIO010000446.1:0-4782 GCA_038220855.1 Bryobacterales bacterium
CACGCCGCCTCGCACCAACACGAGCACCACCGGCCTTGGCGGTCTCGACCGCAACGGCGACGGCCAAATCTCCCGCGCCGAGTACCTCTACAACAAGCCCTCCACCGCCAGCGCTGAGTTCGACCGTCTCGACACCAACAAAGACGGCCGCCTATCCCGTAGCGAATACCGCTAGTCGAGCGCGACCGCAGCTTCCTACTTGGAAGGAGTCGGTGGGCCGTAGCCGCGCGGAATAGGCTTGACACCCGCGTCCCAGGCGAACTCTTCGTAGATAATCAGGAGCAGGCGGACTTTGAGTCGGCGGCCCCCATCCGAGTCCGTCATGATCACTGCGCCATTCCCCTTCGAAAGTGGGCAACCAAATACGACAAAGCATCTCGCGCACATGGGCGGTCGAAAGCACACGATTGGACTTACCACACACAGACTGCTGCACTTTGATCGCAAACTTGGCAACGTCCGCGGGGTCGTCCAAAGTCCGCCAGCCGCCAGTTCGCGATGTACCCGCCAAGGCTCGGCTGTGGTTGCGCCAGTCGTGCGCGTAAGTCCCCGCCGCCATCACGAACACCTGACCATCCCAGTACTCGCTATTCGGCGCCGCAGTAGTCTCCAACTCCAGAAACTCGCTCAAACTGATGCGTGAAACCTATTCCGCCGACATGCCTCTTGCCCTACACGCACCGCTTCGCGCCTCCCGCAAACCGCTCCAGCAGCGCCTCCAGTTCCTCAGTCTTCGCCTGCCCTGTATTCAGTCCACTCACCGGTCGAAGCGACATCGCCCGAACCCACCAGGAACTCGACCACACCAAAAGCGTCCTCTTCCCGGAGTCCCAACTCCAGCCCTCCAACTCGCTCCAGAACACCACCGTCGTTCCAATCACCATCCCCTCTGAATGAATCGAAAAATCTTTACTAAACAACCCGGCGACCGCCGCCGTGCCATACACCCCCGCTCGAAGCCACGCCCACCCAATCGACTCACCATTTAAATAATCAAAAATCTCACTTAAAAACAGCAGTAAGAACACCCCAGCAAACCAACGAAAACCATTTGTCGCCTTGAGCAGCGCCGGTCCTAATCGACGACCCCGGCCGAACCGCAGCAAACCGTTGCCTACCGAAATCACGAGCAACAGTCCGAATACGTAGGGAAAAACCGAAGTATGAGCGATCATCCATCCGTCCTTTTTAAGCCCTCTTTTGAGAGTGCCCCAGTATACACCCTCGCCGAAACCCACCCCGCTCTCCCCACGAGCGAATATGATAGAAGCCCAATGACCTCCCCATTCCGCCCCCTCCCCGCCGTCGCCCTCGCCCTCTTCGCCGCCTCGCTCCCACCGATCGCCTGGGCCCAACCGGCCCCCTCCCCCAACTCCATCGCCCCCAAACGCACCCGCGATCTCGCCTCCGCCCCTCCCGAATCCCTCGGCCTCTCCCCCGACCGCCTCGCCCGCCTCAACTCCGCCATGAAGCGCCTCGTCGACGAAAAACAAGTCGCCGGCCTCGTCACCCTCCTCGTCCGCCACGGCAAAATCGCCAGCTTCCAATCCCACGGCCAACTCGACGTCCGCCGTCCCAGCCCCCTCCAAAAAGATTCCATCTTCCGCATCTACTCCATGACCAAGCCCGTCACCGGCGTCGCCATGATGATGCTCTTCGAGGAAGGAAAATGGCAGCTCAACGACCCCGTCTCCCGCTACATCCCCGAGTTCGCCCGCCTCCAGGTCTTCACCGGCAAAAACCCCGACGGCACCCCCAAGCTCGAACCCGCCCCCCGCCCCATGACCATGCGCGAACTCATGACCCACACCGGCGGCCTCGGCTACGTCCTCAACCCCGCCTCCCCCGTCGACCGCATGATCATCGACGCAAAACTGCTCAACGCAAACGCCCCCCTTCAAACCATGATCGACGGCTTGGCCAAGGTCCCCCTCCTCGCCCCGCCCGGCACCCGTTGGTCAGACAGCATCGCCGTCGACGTCCAGGGCTACCTCGTCGAAAAGCTCTCCGGTCAACCCCTCGCCGGCTTCGCCCGCCAGCGCATCTTCGCCCCCCTCGGCATGGCCGACACCGCCTTCTACATCCCCCAAGAAAAGTTGTCCCGTCTCGCCCAAGTCCACACCGGCGCCGGACCCACTCTCGCGGTCGACGAAAACCGCCCCGACCCCACCGTCGTCCCCCTCGGCCCTTCCGGCGGCGGCGGCCTCTACTCCACCGCCATGGACTACGCCCGCTTCTGCGAAATGCTCCTCCGCGGCGGACAGTTCAACGGCACCCGTCTCCTCGCTCCCCGCACGGTCGAGATGATGCGGACCAACCACGTCAATCCCGACCCTCTTAAGACGATGCCCCCCGGAACCGGCTGGGGCATGGACTTCCAGATCGTCACCGACGCCGCCGCCGCCGGCACACCCGTCCCCAACGGAACCTACAGTTGGTGGGGCATCGCCGGAACCTGGTTCTGGATCGACCCGGTCAACGACCTCTTCTTCATCGGCATGGTCCAGCATCAAAATCTCGTCACCTCCCGCTCCATCCACGCCTTATCCCGAAGCCTCGTCTATCAGGCAATCATTGATTAACACCCTACCAAAGCGGAATATCGGCGGTGCCGCCCCTTCCTGGAATCGCATCCAAACAGGATTGACATCGATTAGTTGTCTGATTGGAATATGACTTGCATATCCTGTCTCTGACGGATGGAAAAAACGCTCGCTGCCGGCGAAGCGGCTATTTTCGTGGACCTCCACTTGCTAAGAACTCTGTGGAACTATATCTATGCCGCAAGAATTACGTCCTCTGATCAATGAGCTGAGGGACCTGCACAAGGACATGCTCGATCTGGTCAATGAGAATCTCCCCATGCTGGAGCAGATCCAGCACGATCGGCGGCTCAGTGCGACAAACCTCCTTCACTATCTGGCACTGCGGCGGCGAGACGTTCGGGGACTGCAAGACCAGTTGGCCGGCTTGGGACTGTCGTCGCTGGGCCGGACAGAAACGCATGTAATGAGCGGTGTGCGTGCCGTAATGAGAATCCTGGCCAGTTTACACAAGCTCAAGCCAAGTCACAATCCCGCCGCCGAACAGGCCTGCGATGGCGACGAAGGACGCCGGTTGCTGGAACGCAACACCGAACTTCTGCTGGGACCCGAGCCCGAAGGCCGCAATGTCCGCATCATGGTTACAATGCCGTCCGAAGCCGCCACCGACTACGGCTTGGTCCGGGACCTGCTTCATCGGGGGATGAATTGCATGCGGATCAATTGTGCCCATGACGGGGAAGACGCTTGGTCCGGCATGATCCGCAACCTGCGGCAAGCGGAGCAGGAAACAGGCAAAAGTTGCAAGATTGAAATGGATGTCGCCGGCCCCAAGCTGCGTACCGGACCCATAAAGCCTGGCCCGGCGGTGATAAAAGTTCGCCCCACCAGAAGTGAACTCGGCCGAATCGTCAAGCCGGCACGCATTTGGCTCACCCCGCGGGCGAAGGCCGAAGCATCTCCGGAGCACGACGCGGTCTGCCTCCCCGTACCGGGCCGATGGCTGGCGACCCTAATGCCCGGCGATCGCATTCGATTCACCGACACCCGCGGCGCGCAACGCTTCCTGCTGATTACCGAAGCCGCCGGCCACAGCCGCTGGGCCGAAAGCACCCATACCGCCTACCTCGCCCCTGGCCTCACCCTGAAGGCCGTCTATCAGGATAAAACCCGGCCTCGCCTTCGCGCCCGCGCCGGACAGATTCCGCACAGGCAGCAGACACTATTTCTCCGCGTCGGCGACACTCTTGTTTTGACCCGCAGCCTTGAGCCTGGTGAGCCGGGGCAAGTCGCCACAGATACTGAACCGGCCCGCCCGGCCCGCATCGGCGTAACCCTCCCTGCATTCTTCGATTGCGTCCAGCCCGGCCAGCCCATTTGGTTTGACGACGGAAAGATCGGCGGAGTGGTGTCGTCCGTAACGCCGGATGAGGTGATCGTTGAGATTCAGCACGCGCGTGTGGCGGGGGAAAAGCTGGCGGCGGAAAAGGGCATCAATCTACCGGAAACCAACCTCATTACACCCACGTTGACCGAGGACGACCTGCAAGCACTACCGTTCATCGCGAAGAATGCCGACATGTTGGGCTATTCCTTCGTGCGAACGGATGAAGACGTCCGCCTTCTGCAATCCCACCTTACTGAATTGGGAGCCCATAACTTGGGAATCTTGCTCAAGATTGAAACGCGGGTAAGTTTCGAGAACTTACCCAGCCTGCTGCTGGCGGCGATGGGCAGTCACAATGTCGGAGTGATGATCGCCCGCGGCGATTTGGCCATCGAGTGCGGCTATCAACGGATGGCCGAAGTCCAGGAACAGATTCTTTGGATCTCAGAGGCGGCCCATGTTCCGGTCGTATGGGCCACGCAGGTGTTGGAATCACTGGTCCAAAAGGGAACTCCCTCAAGGTCGGAAATCACGGACGCCGCGATGGGCGTGCGTGCGGAGTGCGTAATGTTAAACAAAGGACCCTATATCGCGAATGCCGTGCAGACACTGGACGATATTCTACGGCGAATGCAAGCACATCAGGAGAAGAAGCGCTCGATGCTGCGCAAACTGGATGTTGCCGCCGGATTCGAGGGCGGAGTACCCTCCGGGCCTGACAGGCCCATTTCGCAGACATGATGCCGGTGCTTAGTCATCACTGTGTCACTTTTCGCGAAGTAGTGTAGGGGATGGGCGAACTTCGTAGAAGGCAAGCCTTGGGGATCCTGCTGACGTATTGGATTCTCACCG
>JBBRIO010000447.1:0-4776 GCA_038220855.1 Bryobacterales bacterium
AGGCTTGGTACAGGCGAAAGATATAACGGTCCCAGCGCTTCGGACGACTGGAGATTCCGCGTGGCTGAGCCTTGCGATGCGTCCAGCCGCCTCTCGTTGTGATTCCAAGTCAAATGGAGCAAATAGGAACTCGGTCGCCCCTGCCCGCAACACCTTTACGATGGCGTCCCCGTCCTGCTGAATGTGAAGACCAATCGAGTGAACTTGCGGGCGATACTCGGAGAGAAACTGCAGAGTCGCACACGCTGCTTCTAAATCGGTCATCACATCGACGAGAACGACATGAGGAGCCATCTGGCGAAGGCGCAGGTCGAGCGCCTGCTCCGACGGGTAGGAGCGGAGATCGGCTATGATTTGGAATGTTTTTGCAGACGACAGCGTTCTGCTAAATCGCTCCGCGAGGTCGCGGTTTGGCGAAATAAGAACGGCCGTCAATGTGGTGTCTTTGAGACTCATTGCAATTTGCTTTTGTCTTAGGAGGCAAGCGGAGGACGATCTACTCGAAAACAACCGAAGCGGAAACGCCTAGGTGGTCTTTCCCCGACTTCCGAGAAGAATGTTCCGAAGGCCACGCCCTTGCTTTTTGTCGTTAGTTACCTGTTTGGGTGGAGTTTTGGTTCTCAGATCACGCTTGTCCGATGACTCGTTGATCGTCGGCAGGAACTCACGGGGAAAGTCGATCGACGGTTTTGGGTCGGTGATCGAGAAAGGAGTGCTGATTTCCGGAGTGACAAGGACGATCAATTCCGTTCTCGATTTGTTCTCCGACCTGCTCTTGAACAAGGCGCCGAGAAGCGGGATAGCACTCAAGCCCGGGATCCGAGACGCACTGTCGTTGAGCCGATCATCCATTAGGCCACCGATTACAAAACTCTGGCCGAGACCAAGCTCGATGTTTGTCTCGATGCGGCGAGTAGCTAGGGCCGGAATATTGAATCCTGATATCGACACTCCGTTGGCGATGTCAATGGTATTCACCTCGGGTTTGACGTACATTTTGATTGTGTTGTTCTCGGTCAACTGCGGCTTGAAGTTTAGTCGGATTCCGAACTCGCGAAATTGGATGGTGACAGCACCGGCATTACCACCGCCCTGCAGAACGGGGACAGGGAATTCTCCTCCTACAAGAAACGTAGCGGCTTGGCCATTCTCAGTGGTTAGATTGGGTTCGGCAAGAATTTGCAAGAGTCCCTTGCCCTGTAATGCCTTCACGAACGCCCCGATATTCAGATCCGGGCGAAACGCAAAAATGTTCAGCGCATCCGAGATTGTGAAGCGAGAACTTTGGGCAACCGCGGAGGGGCCGCCACCGATCGTAGTCGAAGTAGGCGCTGGGTTTCCGCCTGGGTCGATCCGTCCGATAGTATTGCCAGCACCAGTAGAAAGGAGATTAACTCCAAAGCTCTCGGCAACATTCCGATTCAGTTCCGCAAACTTCACTCGCAGTAGAATCTGTTTTTCAATCTTCGGTGTAGCTAGCTTCATATTGTTAACGACGGACTTCGCCATGGGGGTGGCAATGGCCAAAGCTCGGTCGATCACCGGTTGAGAGGAGACGGTCCCGTTCAAAGTCACGGTATCGCGGGCCGATTGCAGCTGGATGTCTTCGGCTGGGAAGGTTGCCTTTAGAATCCGGCGGATCGGCTCCAGATTGTGTTCAACAGTGATGTTGTAAAACTCTCTTTGACCGGATTTGGACCAAACAATCAGAGTTGCGTTACCGTGAGATTTTGCATGGAGCAAAATCTCACGATTGGTGACAGCAACATAGTCAACTGTTTCGGGATTACTCGTCGAGATGCGGCCTATGTCGGCGGGATAGTCGACCACAACGCTGCGACCGACAATCATTTTGAGCTCTTGCATGGTTTGGGCTTCAAGCGGAGCGCCGCCGAGGCTGGCACCGAGAAGCAGCGCCCCGGCCAGCACTCCTAGAGCGGAAATCGTTCGACTTTCATTGGGAATAGTCATGGTAAATTCCTTTTCTTCGTTCGCGATGATCAACATTGCCCAAGAGGCCTTGACTAGTTCTTGCGCGGGCTAACGGTTTCAACAGTACGGACAGTCCCGCGAAAGCTGATGATTTCATCTGGCGGCGCCGGTGGAGGCGGAGGCGCCAATGGGGTGGGCGCCGGTGTCAGAGCAGCCGCGACTACGTTTGGACGAGGACGAGCGACCCGCACGGGAACAGCCTCCCCGTCGCCCTCTTGGGCTTGACCACGGGGATTCCGATTCCGAGCCGAACTGCGGCGGGGGCCAAACAGATCTCGAACATCCCGACCAGGAGTCTTTTCGATATTGTGGTCACTACCGTTGCGAAGGACGAGTTGAATTCTTCCTTCTTGGCTCGCCAAGGTCAGCGTTTCGGCCTGATCAGGCGAGACGAGCAAAGTAACAGTGCTGGCATTGATGGCTTGGCCTTTGGAATCCGGCTGGTAGGTTTGTCCAGCCGAAAGTACGGTAATGTTTTGGAGAACCGTGGTCGTGACGGTATCCACAGATTCGGGAGCTTTGCCGGTCAGTAAGATGTCGACGCGCATCCCCGGGAGCACGAAACCAGCGACGCCAACGACTTCGGTGACTCGAACGGTAACCGCCCGCATTCCGACAGGAATGATGGGAGCGATACCGAGTCCGCTTCCTCGTGCAGCAAGGCGCCCTTCTTGAATCGGTTCGTCAAGCAGGATATTGCTCATTAGAGGTCGGTCCATTACCTCTTCAACCTTGGAGAATGCTCCGCGGGGGAATTGTGTTGCCGTGACTTTGACGATCTTTACGTCACCGGGCTTGATCGTCCCACCAACCGTCAGCGGCTTTGCCGCGACGACGATATCTTTCAATTCGGCCTGTTCCGGCGCTTTGGCCGGCGCGCCGGCGCGAGCCGTCATTTGGTAGAAAATGCTGGAGACTACTAGTGCGAACACCAGGCTGACGCCCAATACAGTTGCGAATCTGCGATCCATGAGGTTTGCCCTTCCGTTTACGACTTGCTTTTCGCCCGAGTTCGTCGAGCTGGTTTGGACGAGGTGAAGCGAGAGACTTACGATCTCGCCAAGAGAGTGAGCCAAGCACCCGCGGTAATAGCGGGTGCGTAGGGAATAAAAGGAGAACTGGGACCAGAGCTACGTTGAATCGTTGCTCGGAGCCAGCGAAAACCGATGACGGCAAGAGCAAGAATGCCACCGACGCCGGCGGCAAAAATGGCGGCTTGCACAGATGCCGTTGCCCCGCCGAGAATCGCTCCGAAGCCAGCCATCAACTTGACGTCTCCGCCCCCCATCCCACCGAGGAGATAGAAGACGAGAAACGCGCAAAAACCGACGAGCAAACCGACGAGCGACGAACCGAGTTCGCTCAACCCTCCGGTGAAGGCGTGATAGGTCAAGCCAGCGGCCATGGCACCTAACGTCGTCCAGTTCGAAATCGTACGAAAGCGGAGATCTTCGACCACCGCTGCAGTACCGACAAGAAGAGCCAATAGGATTTGGATTTTCACAGTGTTGACCCATTTGTCGAACGAGTTGGGGCTTGAGCCGGTCGGCGAACCTGTCTGGGGACAGTAAGGAGAGAAGGAGCCAGGATCCCTGCGCGAAGTGCAAATTCGGCCAAAGTTTGGCCACCGGGCAGTTTCCACGAGCCCGCCTGCGATGCATGGACCGCGGCGAGACCAGTTCGGCGAGACTTTGGAGTAGGAAGCGACATCACCGTTGACCCTCTCTTGTAATTTCGGCAGGACGGTCGGTTTTCATTAGGCCTTCTGTGATGATTTCCTTAGAACGGAGGTCCTGGGTACCAAGGCCCCCGCCGTAGACGTTCGAGGCTACGGTTAACACCCTTCTAGTGAATAAGATGGAATCCTTATCCGTCGCCACGAGTTGCCAATTCGGGTCTTTCTTGAGGTGGGCCTGGAGAGGCCAGCCGATCGGCAGCAGCGCACTTTCGAACTGGTACTTGTCCAGGATGGCGGCCCATTCCGGGGCGGCATTCATGAGGGCGATGTAGTCCTTCCCAATTTCGGGGCCAAAAAAGTCGCTGCGACCGTCGAAAAACACGCGCTGGGTCACCGGGAAGCGATAGAGGAGGTAGTCGCCCCACTCATCGGAGGAGAGAACGCGGCGGCCGGCAATGCTGGGCAGATTTTGTTCGATCATGGCGATGGGAAAGCGAAGGACCGGAAACTGGCGCGGCCAAGCGAATGGTTTGTCGAAGGCGATGAGGATTAGGATCGGCGCGGCGACCCAGATGGAGTTTCGAGAGAAGCGGGGAAACAGATCAGACGACAATTCGTCGAAAGTACGTGCGATGGAACGGCGGGTTGAAGATTCGACGAAGGCCCGCCACCAATCGGAGAATTCACCCGCAATCCGCGGGGCGGCAACGAGCAAGAAGACCGGAACGTGGCGAACGGCTCCAAGTGAAAGGTGAGCCCATAACAACACAAGCAGCACATCACTCCAGCGCCCCTTCCGCGCTAGTCCGGCGCAGGCGGCGGCTCCGGCGAGAAGCAGGATTTCATAAAAGAACATTGCCTCGCTGCGAAAGACCGGCGATTGGAACTCGTCGACCACATTTTTGATCCAATCGGACCGTAAATAGTGGAAAACATGGATGTGGAGTTGAATTCCATATGGATTCACAACGCTAGCGGCTAAACACGCCGCGCCGACGAGAGTAAAACGCCGAGCGGCAAGATATTGACGACTCAACAACTGACCCAATACGACCGCTCCGAGGCAGGCAATCAACGCTAGAAAGCCACCATGCAGATTGGCCCAG
>JBBRIO010000448.1:0-4759 GCA_038220855.1 Bryobacterales bacterium
ACTAGGCTCCGACTCCCCCACCGTCCCCGACGCCCACATCCAAGCCATGCTCTCCACCACCGCCGACGTCACCCTCGCCCCCACCGAAGACGGCGGCTACTGGGCCATCGCCGCCCATCGAACCCACCCCGACATGTTCGCAAACGTCCGCTGGTCCACCGCCGATACCCTCACCGACACCGAAACCGCCTGCCAAGCCGCCGGCCTCTCCACCGCCCGCGGCCCCGCTTGGTTCGACATCGACGAACCCGAAGATCTCGCGAAAATTACAGAATTCTTGGAGCAGAATCGTCTTCCGAAACATCCTCCGTTTATGTCCCTTACCGTAGGCAGCAATGCCCCCGATCTAAACCTGACCGACGAAGCCGGCCAACCTTTCAAACTCTCCTCCCTGCAAGGAAAAACCGTCGTACTCTATTTCTACCCCAAAGCCGATACCCCTGGCTGCACCACCGAAAGCTGCGAGTTCCGCGATCATTCCGCCGCCTTCGCCGCCAAACACGCCGTCATCATCGGCATCTCCCCCGACGTCGCCAACGATCAGTTGAAGTTCAAGTCGAAGCTCGACCTCCCCTTCTCTCTCCTCGCCGATTTCGACCACGCCGGTGCCGAAGCCTACGGCGTATGGAGGGAACTCTCCAGACCCGGCAAAACGTTCATGGGCATCGCACGCACCACCTTCGTTATCGGTGCCGACGGCAAAATCACCCACATCTTCGAAAAGGTCCAGCCCGCGGGCCACGCCGCCGAAGTCCTGGCTGTCCTCTAAACTTTCAACTCCGCGATCGTGGCGCCGGTCCCGCCCTCGGCCGGCGTCGCCGCGTAAAAATCGGTGACGTGCGGGCTCTTCTTCAAGAAGTCCGCCACCGCCCGCTTCAAAATCCCCATCCCGTGCCCATGCACAATCCGCACCCGGTCCACGCTCGCCAGCGCCGCCCGATCCAGAAACTGGTCCACCTCGTCCATCGCCTCCTCAGCCCGTTTCCCGATCAGGTTCAGCTCCCGCGTCACCGTCGCAAACGACGGCCCCTGTTGGAACGTCACCCCACTCGGCAACTTCGCGTCCGCCCCGCCCCCCGGCATCACCTCCAACACATCGCCCACCCCCACCTTCATTTTCATAAACCCGATCATCACCTCGAGCTCCCCGCTCGGCAACACCCGCCGCACCCGCGCGATATCCCGCACCCCTTTCAACCTCACCCGTCCGCCTTCCACAATCGGCCCCAGGCTCGCCGAACCGGCCACCGGCGCCCGCAGCGACCCCACCTCGTCCTTCAACTCCGCCCGCGTCCGTGCCACCTTCCGAATCGCGTTCTCAGCCGCTTTCTTGCTCGCCAAGCCCGCCAACGCCCCTTCAATCGTCTCCCGCGCCTGCCCCTCAAACTGCGCCAACGCCGCCTCGCTCCGCCGCTCCACCTCTCGCAGCTTCAACTCGTGCGCCCGCTTGGCCGCCTCCCGCTCTTTCCCCGCCTCCACCTCGAACGCCAACCGTGCCACTTCCAGCTCGGCCTTCTCTTTGTTCACCTCATCCAACCGCCGATGCAGCTCGCTCAGAAAGCTCGCAATATCCCGCTCCGTCGAAGTCATCGCCTGCTTGGCCCGTTCAATCAACTCCGGCGGCAACCCCAACTGCGACGCGATCGCCAAACCCGCGCTCCGCCCCGGAGCCCCGGTCTGCAGCAGGTAAGTCGGCTTCAGCGTCGCGTCATCGAACCCCATTGACGCCTGCACCACCCCCACCGTATTCGCGCCCCAAACCTTCAACGCCGTCAAGTGCGTCGACGCCATCGTCAACGCCCCATACTCTCGAAACTTCTCCAGAATCGCGATGCCCAGCGCCCCGCCCTCTTCCGGATCCGTCGCCCGCCCCAACTCGTCCAACAACACCAGCGAATCCGGCGTCGCCTGCTCCAACATCTCCGAAATATGCCGGATATGCGCGCTAAACGAACTCAACGATTCCGCAATCGACTGGTTGTCCCCGATATCCGCCAAAATCTGCTGAAAAATCGGAAACTGAGCTTCCCGCGCCGGCACCGGCATCGCCGATTGCGCCATCAGCGCCAGCAACCCCGCCGTCTTCATCGTCACCGTCTTGCCGCCCGTATTCGGCCCCGTAATCAGCAGCGTCCGGTTGATCGGGTCGATCCCAAACGACACCGGCACCGGCCTCCGCCGCTCCCGCCGCAACACGTCCGCCAACAGCGGATGCCGCGCGTCCACAAGCCGCATCGCCTCGCCAAACGTCGGAATCACGCCACCCAAATGCGCCTTCGCAAACGTCAGCTCCAACCCCGCCATCGTCGCAATCGTCTCGCGAATCGTCCCCGCATGAACGCGCAGCAGCCCCGTCAGCTCCCGCAGAATCCGATGCACCTCGCGCATCTCCTCCTCGGTCATCCGGACCAGCTCATTGTTCAGCTGAATCGTCTCCATCGGCTCCACGAACAGCGTCGCCCCCGTCCCCGACGCCGCATGGATCACCCCGTCCACTTTCTTGTGCTGCCCCGCCACCAACGGCACCACGAACCGTTCGTTCCGAATCGTGACGTACTCGTCCTGCAGCACACCCTCATCCCGATGCACCCGCAGAAACTTCTCGAGCGAAGCCTGAATATGTTCCTTCTGTTTTCCCATCCCCCGCCGCAGCCGCTGCAGCGCCACGCTCGCATCGTCCGCCACCGATCCATCCGGCAACAGCTTCCCGCTGATCTCCCGCAGCACCATCCGGAAGTCGCCTAGCCGCCCCGCCCGCTTCCCCAGCAGCGGATACCGATCCACCACCAGAAAAATCGCCGCCCGCATGTCCCCGCTCCGGTCCAGCCATTGGATCAGGTCATACAGCTCTTTCCCATCTAACCCCGCGCCTTCAATCCGCAGCCGACCCACCGCCTCTTCCACGTCCGGCAGCCCGGTAAACCGAACCGCCGAGCCCTTCGCCGCGTTGCCCGGCGAATTCGCCTCGCCCAGCCAACGCATCGCCTCGGCCACCTCGGCCAGCGCTGCCTCCAACTCCTCACGATCGGTCGAAGGTCCTAGCGCCTCCAACAATCGGCGCGCCGGCCCCGTCGAGACATTCCTCCCGACGATCTCCTTCAACGACGCGTACTCTAATAGCTCAAGACTTGCGGGACCCATAGCATCTTTCAATTACCTCCAGGGTACCCTCCGTCAGCCGTATCCCGCTGAGTTCTTCCAGGCCGAACCACCGCGCCGCCACTGAATCATCCCCCGCCTGCAACTCCCCGCCCACCACCCGGCACTCGTAATCGATCAGTACGTAATGGTATTCGCACCGCCCTTCTCCGTCCGCCATCAGCCGCTCGAAGATCTCCGCCACCCGCACAATCTCCACCGTCAGCCCGGTCTCTTCCTTCACCTCCCGCCGTATCGCGGCCTCCAACCGTTCCCCCGTCTCGACGCCACCCCCCGGCAGCGACCACCATCCCTTCAGCGGCTCATTCCCCCGCTCGACGAGCAGCACCTTCTCCCCCTCGAAAATTAGCGCCCCCACTCCCAACACCGGCCGCTCCGGATACCGTCTAGTAGACAATGTGCCCCTTGGCTCCAAGCCGAATCCGGTAAACGCTCTTCATCGCCGTCACGTACAGCGTCTGAAAGTCCGGGTCCCCAAACGTCAGGTTCCGCGGCGGCTCCGGCATCTCCATTCTTCCCGTCATCTTCCCGTCTTCTTCATAAACCACCACCGCATTACACGCCACCCAAATATTGCCCTTCTCATCCGTTCGGATGCCGTCCGGCGGTCCATCGATGCCAGAAACCAGCACCCGCCCGTTCCCCGCCTTCCCCGCCCGGTCCACATCGAAAACCCGAATCAGCCGCTCGTCCGAATCCGCGACGTACAACCGATCCCCTTTCGGCGACAACGCAATCCCGTTCGGCCGTCCCGTCGTCTTCGCCACCAACTCCAACTCCCCCTTCGGCCCAATCCGAAACACCCCATAAAAGTCCAGCTCCCGCCCCTTCGCCTGCCCCCCGAATGCCGGATCCGTGAAGTACAAATTTCCGTCTTTCCGTGCCACCACGTCGTTCGGCGCGTTCAGCCGCTTGCCTTCAAACCGCTCCGCCAAAACCTCGATCTTCCCCGTCTTATCCGTCCGCGTCACCCGCCTGCTCTTCGCTTCGCAAGTGATCAGCCGACCCTGCGCATCAAACGTATTGCCGTGCGCCCCGTTCGACGCCGCCCGAAAAACCGACACCGGCACGCCGCCGACCAGCTTCAAAATCTTTCCGCTCGGCACCTCCGAAAACAACAGAAAGCCTTCCTTGCTCCACACCGGCCCCTCCGTGTATCGGTACCCCCCCGCCACCTTCTCGATCTGCACTTTCGAGAAGTCTTGCGCCCCCAACGACGCCGCCCACGCCATCACCCATAGCATTCGCATGTTTTTGCACGATATCATGTGCCATGCGCGCCCGCTGCTTTTTTCTCCTTTCCCTACCTTTGTTTGCCGCCGATCCCCTCACCGACAAGGTAAACGCTTGGCGTTCGAAGTATGAAACCGGCCTCAAAAGCAACACCGGTTGGCTCTCCGTCGCCGGCCTCTATTGGCTCGAAGAAGGCCCCAACTCCGCCGGCACCGACCCTTCCAACAAAGTCGTCCTCCCCGCCGGACCCGCCCGCGCCGGCGTCTTTGAACGCAAACGCGACCAAATCACCTGGCACCCCGCCTCCGGCCCTGCGAAACTACTCCAGTCCGACAAGGACCTCGCCACCCCCGACCTCCTCTTGATC
>JBBRIO010000449.1:0-4748 GCA_038220855.1 Bryobacterales bacterium
CTACATCGATAGCTCCGGCATCGGGGAGTTGGTCTCAGCCTTCACCACCATTTCCAACCAGGGTGGCACCCTGAAGCTCTTGAATTTGACTAAGCGCGTGAAAGATCTTTTGCAGATCACCAAGCTCTACACGGTCTTTGAAGTCTTCGACGACGAAGCCAAAGCAATCGCCAGCTACTAACCCGAACCGTCGGCGGCTCGTACCGCAACGTCAACTACAGAGAAGAGGGATGGTTCGCGCCATCCCTCTTTTTTTTTGTATCATCCGGTCGCTCGCCCGCCGCTCCATCCCAAACGGCAGTTGAAAAATCGATACGACGCTCTTGTAGCACCACCCCTGAAAGGGCTTGCCAAGAGCCACCGTAAGCATTACCGGCCGATCGCTTCGCAGCCCCAAGCTAGCCGCCGAATAGGAACCCGCTTCCCGGTCATACATCGCTAAGCGATACAGCTCATCGTGCAGCGGAAGCCGCCACTCCCGCCCCCCTAGCCAAAACTGCACCCGCACGCGCTTCCGCCATAACTCTCGATCTTCGATCACCACCAATCGCGCATGTCGCGCCTCCACCAGCGTCAGCGAGGCCGCTGGGGGGAGTTCCCTCACCCGGGCAGCCTGCCATCGCGTCTCCCCGTCTCCAAACAGACCCGGCCCGGTCTGCACCGCTCCGCGGACCACCTCTAGAGCCTCCAAATTCGCCGGTCGTTCCCCCATCTGCCACCGGCTACCCTCGACTAGCCTATTCTCCGGCTGACCCACCGCCTGCTCCGGCCAATTCGCTTCCACAGTCAGCCGGTCCAGCAACCTAGGCTGCGCCCGGTCACCCATCACGGTATGGTGCGGATACAACGCGCCGTCTTCCTGCGGACCCACCAAACGAACCCAGCCGCGCCCGTCCACTCGCAGGCCAGCCACGCTGCGCCCATCTCCCAAACGCGAAATCGCCACGACAATCAAGTCCTCAGCCACGCAACGAGAGAGTGGCTACTTTCCGCCAGAATTCTCTTATTCCGGATCCGCCCCGTGCGGAATCTCCTGCAATAGCGACAAGAACTGCTGGGTCGCCCGATTAAATTTTTTCCGCCGCCGGTGGATGATCCCTAACGGCCGATACAGCCGCGGTGCGACTAACGGAATCGCCACCAACCGCCCCGCCTCCATCTCGGCTTGCAGAATCCGAGCCGGCGCAATCGAAACCCCCGACCCCAACATCACCGCTTCTTTG
This sequence comes from Bryobacterales bacterium, assembly GCA_038220855.1. Taxonomy (GTDB): domain Bacteria; phylum Acidobacteriota; class Terriglobia; order Bryobacterales; family Bryobacteraceae. The sequence continues at coordinate 1,224 of JBBRIO010000449.1, forward strand.
ATCATCTGCAGATTGTCAAAATGCATGATCAGATTCACGGTCACGTCCCGGTCCCGCAGGTAACGGTCCACCTCACGCCGAATCGGCAGATCTTCATCGAAACCAATGAAATCAACCCCGATCAACTCTGTGGGGTCGATCTCTCGACACCGAGTCAACGGATGACCCGGCGCGCAGGCCACCACCATCTCCTCCCTCCGCCAATCGATCACCGCCACTTCCCGCGTCGGCTCCGGATACGATACAAGCCCCAAATCGGCTTGGTCCGTTCCCACCGCCTCGTACACCCGCTCCGGCCGCAGATAGTCCACCCGCAAAACCGCTTCCGGCCATCGTCGCGCAAACTCCGCCTCTAACCGCCACATCTCCGACAGACCCACCGAATAGATCGAGGCGACCCGGACCGTCCCTTCTACATCCCCCGCCAAGTTTGTCAGCGCCGCGTCGAACTCCTCCCGCCGCCGCAAAACATCCCGGCACAGATCAAAGTACAGCCGGCCCGCCGGCGTCACCGTCAGCGGCCGAGTCGACCGGTCAAGCAATTTCACGGACAATGACTTCTCCAACTCCTGAATATGCTGGCTCGCCGCCGACTGGCTGATCGCGTTCAGAGAGGCACCCCGGCTAACGCTCCGGCTCTGCCCAATATCCCGAAAGAGCTTGAGATGCTCGAAATTCACAAAGGCAAGAATACCATAAGAATTGCTTATTTCAACACCAGGCCAGTATCAGACTTGCGAATTTTGTTATATAAGCAAATCTGATTATGATGACGATCAGGTTTCATTTGACTTATAGTCATCGATTTTCTATAGTGGGATCTTCGGATAGTGAGGTTATCGCAATTATGAGTGAGCAGTTCGAGCATCCCACCCAGTCACGCCCGGGACTTCCCGACGCCCAGGGCCTCTACTCGCCAACCCAGGAGCACGATGCGTGTGGCATAGGCTTTGTTGTCAATATCAAGGGCCATCGCTCCCACGACATCATAACAAAGGGCGTTCAGATTCTCATCAATCTAACTCACCGCGGGGCCTGCGGTTGTGACCCCGAAACCGGCGACGGCGCTGGCCTCCTCATCCAAATCCCCCACTCCTTTTTCGCCCGCGAATGTCAGAAGCAGGGCTTCACCCTGCCCGATGCCGGCGAGTACGGCATGGGGCTCGTTTTCCTGCCCGTCGAACACACCGCCCGCCTCCAGGCCGAAGGGATCATGGAGAGGATCACCCGGGAAGAGGGCCTCGAAGTCCTTGGCTGGCGGGACACCCCGATCGACGCCGATGCGATTGGTCGCGTCGCCCGCGCCTCCCAACCGTACATCGAACAAATCTTCATCCGGCGCTCCCCCGGCATGTCCGAGGACGCGCTCGAACGAAAACTCTATGTCATCCGTAAACGCGCCGAGCACGAAATTCTCGCGAGCGATATCAGGGATAAGGACTTCTTCTACCTCCCGTCGCTGAGTTGCCGGACGGTGGTTTACAAAGGCCTCCTCCTAGCCCCCCAGATCCAGAAATTCTATCGGGACCTCTCCGACCCCGAGTGTAAAAGCTCTCTCGCCATGGTCCACCAACGCTTCTCGACCAACACGTTCCCCAGTTGGAAGCTCGCTCATCCGTTTCGGTTCCTTTGCCATAACGGCGAAATCAACACAGTAAAGGGGAATGCGAACTGGATGCGGGCTCGCGAGGCCGTACTCTCCTCGCCGCTCTGGGGCGACGATCTCAAGAAGATCATGCCCATCGTCGAGCAAGGGGCCAGCGACTCTGCGACTCTCGACAACGTCGTCGAACTCCTCACTCTTTCCGGCCGTTCCCTGCCCCATGCAATGGCTATGCTCATCCCCGAAGCGTGGGATGCCGACTCCACCATGCATCCTGACAAGAAGGCGTTTTACGAGTACCACGCCTCGCTAATGGAGCCGTGGGACGGCCCCGCCTCGGTCGCCTTCACCGACGGTAAGGTGATCGGAGCCACGCTCGATCGGAACGGCCTCCGCCCCTCCCGCTACCTCGTTACCAAAGACGGACTTTTGATCGTCGCCTCCGAAACCGGCGTGCTGCAGATCAAACCTGAGGACGTCGATTACAAAGGGCGCCTCCAGCCCGGCAAGATGCTGCTCGTAGACATGCAGGAGCATCGCATCATCCCCGACGAAGAGCTGAAAGAGCGGATGTGGACCCGCCAGCCCTATGCTCAATGGCTGGCCGAAAACCAGATTACGCTCGACCACATTCCGGAACCGGCGCGCATTCACGCAACCGAACACGACACGCTCCTGCAACGCCAGCGCGCCTTCGGCTACAGCGACGAAGATCTCAAGATCATCATGGGCCCGATGGCCGTCAACGGCGAAGAAGCCATCGGCTCGATGGGTATCGACTGGCCGCTTGCCTGCCTCTCGGACAAGCCCCAAAGCTTGTTTACGTATTTCCGGCAGCTCTTCGCTCAGGTCACCAACCCCGCCATCGACCCCATCCGCGAGGAATTGGTCATGTCGATGACGAGCTACATCGGCAACGAACGGAACCTTCTCGATGAAACGCCGCTGCACTGCCACACGCTGAAGCTGAAGCAACCGATCCTGACCAACCGCGATCTCGAAAAGATGCGCCGCGTCAGCCAAGGCGACTTCCTGGCCTACACCCTGCCCGCGTTGTACAACGTACACGGCGGCGAGGTAGAGCTCGAACGGGCCCTCGATTCACTCTGCAAACGCGCCTCGTGGGCGATCGAAGCCGGCTACTCCATCCTGATCCTCAGCGATCGCGGAATCGACGCCGACTCCGCGCCGATTCCCTCGCTCCTTGCTTTGACGGCCGTGCACAACCATCTCATCCGGGAAGGCTCTCGGACCCGTGTTGCTCTCATCATCGAGAGCGGCGAACCCCGCGAAGTGATGCACTTCTGCCTGCTCATCGGCTACGGGGCCAGCGCGATTAACCCTTACCTCGCCATTGAGACCCTCGAAAACCTGGCGATGAATAGCCGCCTGACCGTCGATTTCCCCGTCGCTCTGAAACACTTCAAGAAGGCGATCAACAAGGGAATGCTTAAGGTGTTCTCGAAGATGGGCATCTCGACGCTGCAAAGCTATCGCGGCGCTCAAATCTTTGAAGCCATCGGTCTCAACTCCGACGTGGTGAAGAAGTATTTCACCGGCACGCCATCCCGCATCGAAGGTATCGGCCTGGAAGTCCTGGCGAAAGAAGCCAAGATGAAGCACGACCATGCCTTCCGGCCGCTCACCGACTCCGACACCGAACTCGACGTCGGAGGGACCTATCAATATCGCATCCGGGGCGAATACCACCTGCTGAATCCGCAGACGGTCTCCTCGATCCAAGCCGCGGTTCGAACCGGAAGTTACGCGACCTACAAAGACTACTCGGACCACGTCAACAAGCAGACCCGAGCGCTCTGTACCATCCGCGGTCTGCTCCAGTTCAAACCCGCCAACCCGGTGCCGATTGAAGAGGTGGAACCGGCCAGTGAAATCGTGAAACGCTTCGCGACGGGTGCCAT
>JBBRIO010000450.1:0-4746 GCA_038220855.1 Bryobacterales bacterium
TTTGATTTACATTCCAAAAACAATAGCTATTTTCACATTATCACAACTCGGCGTGCCACTAGGATTCACTCGTGGACGACGTCGCGCCGTTAAGAATCAAGCACTTGTGGCCGCCTTGCGGCGATAACTGTCGAAGATGAGTCTAAGCAAAGCGCTGGCTAACGCAGCCGATCCCGCACGTCCCGCAGCGCCTGCGCCAACAAATAAACGTCCGCCGAATAGTACAGCCGGTCGATCCCCATCTCCCGCCACCGGTCCGCCGCCTCGCGACTATTCGCAAACGCGCTCACCGCAATCCCTGCGGCATGCGCCGCGTGGATCACCCGCTGCCCCGCCGCCAAAACCTCGGCATGCATCACGTCTCCCGGTCTCCCCAACGCCTGCGATAAATCATACGGCCCGATGAACAACTCGTCCACCCCCGGCAGCGCCGCAATCGCGCCCACTTCGGCCAACGCCCCCGCCGTCTCAATCTGAATCACCACCCGCACTGGCCGCTGCAAGTACTCTTCCATCGGCTGTAGCGAATATCGAGCAGCCCGAACGAAGCCATTCAAACCCCGTCGCCCCCGCGGATGAAACCGGCTCGCCGCCACTGCCCCGGCCGCCTCCGCCGCGCTCTGAATCTGCGGCACCAACACCCCGTCCGCCCCCGCGTCCAAGGCGCTCTGGATCAACTCGTTCCGCACCGCCGCCACCCGCACAATCGCCGGCACGCTGGCCGCCCGCAACAGGTTCGGCAACTGCGCCGGTCCGATCGGCCCATGCTCAGTATCGATCACTACAAAATCCCATCCCGCCAAACTCGCCATCTCGACGACATCCGCGCACGGAATCTCTAAGAAGATGCCGGCCGGAATGCTCACTTCGCCTTCTTCGCCGGACGCTTCCGCGGAGCAAAGTGCCCCGCAATGTGCCGCTGCAACTCCCGGTAAATCTGGTCCGCCGGTTTCGCCGCATCCACCGTCACAAACCCGTACCGCATCGACATCCGATCCAGCGCCCGAATCACCCGCGCCTGATACCGAACGAAGCTTTCGTACATGTCCGGGCCGAACCGCATGTCCATGCCGCTCTCCCAGAAATCAAACTGCCCCCGGCCCATCACGGTCCGCGAAATCAAGGTCGGAACCTCGGCCCGCAGGTAGTAGACCGCATGCGGAACCAAAGCAAACCCCGCCACTTTCTCCAGCCACAAACTGTCTTCCCCACGGGCAATCCCGCGCGCCATCAGCGAAAAAATGTAGCGATCGGTGATCACTACGAAGCCCGCCCGCAGCGCCGGAATAATCTCCTTCTCCAGCCGATCCGCAAAATCGGTCGCATAGAACAGCGTCATCGTCACCGGGCCCAACGTGTGCCCCTCTTTCGCCTGCGCTATGCCTTTGCTCGCGAGTGCGCTTCGCCCCATTCCTGTATCGAGCACCGCATGGCCCTGCTGCTCCAACCACGCCTTCAGCCGCGCCACTTGCGTACTCCGCCCCACCGCGTCCGGCCCCTCCACCACGATCAACTTGCCTTGCAACTCCCCAACGTCTACCCCCGGAAGAGGTTCGCTATAGAACTGCAGTGGTTGCTTCGAAAGCATGCGTCGTACCCTCCTGATTCAAAATCTGCCCGCTCGCCACGGCGTCCCCCAGACGGTCCATCACGATCCGCCGCATCTGCGCCTGCTGCTCCTCAATTGACCCTGAAGCATCAATGATATGGAATCCCATCTCCTCCGCCATCGCATCGTACTGCTCCATAATTCGGCCTTGAAAAATGCGAAACGACTCTTCTTCTCGCTTCGCCAAGTTCAAATCCATCCCGGCCTCGTAGTACTTGATGGAATCCCGCCCGCCCAGAATCCGGCCCAGCGCCACTTCCAGCGGCACCCGAAAGTAGAACGCCAAATTCGGCTGAATCGCAAACCGATATAGGTTGCGCACCCACCGCGGAGAAACCCCCCGCACCACGTCGCGAGCGAACGCCGTATAAGCAAACCGATCCGCACAGACAATGGCGCCAGCCTTCAACAAGGGAATGATGTACCGCTCCTGCCGATCCGCAAAGTCCGTCGCGTGGATCAGGCTAAACGTCGTCGGGGTGAACATCATTTTTTTCTTGCCCCGCCGCGTCGTATCGCTCACGAGCGGCGACGAGTTCCATTCGCTGAACGCTACCGCTAACCCTTGCGACCGCAGCCACTGGCTCAGCAGCGCCAACTGTGTCGATTTCCCGGATCCGTCGATCCCCTCGACGATAATTAACTTGCCTTTGAAACGATTCGGAGTGAGTTGAGTCATCGAAAGTGTGATTAGACAAGTATAGCGAGCGCTCTGTCGCTCTATGATGAATGGATAGAATGCCTCGCTACGCAGCCGTTGATATCGGCAGTAACTCCACCCGTCTGGCCGTTGCCGAAGTCAACCCCGGCGAACCGTGGAAAATGCTGGCCACCGACCGTGAAGTCACCCGTCTCGGCACCAGCGTCTTCACCGAAGGCACCATCTCCAAGCCCGCCATGGAGCTTCTGATTCGGACGCTGACCCGCTTCGCCGCTACCTACCACCGCCTCGGCGCCACCAGTGTTCGTGTCGTCGCCACCAGCGCCGTCCGCGACGCCCGCAATCAGGAAGATTTCATCTACCGCGCCAGCCAAGCCATCGGCGCTCCTGTCGAAATCATCTCCGGCCTTGAAGAAGCGCGCCTCATCCACGCCGGCGTCCAAGCCAGTTGGCCCCATCCCGAAGGCCGCCTCATGATCATCGACATCGGCGGCGGCAGCGCGGAGGTCATCGTCTCCGCTGACGGCAAGCTCGAAAGCGCCATCTCCCGTCCGCTCGGTGCCGTTCGGTTGAAGGAGATGTTCCTCCTGGACGATCCTCCCACCCACGAACAGCTGGAACGGATGCACGCCTTCATCAACGAAAAGCTGGCCGCCACCTTAAAACGAACCGGACGCGGACATTTTGATCGTGTCATCATCACCTCCTCCACCGCCGCCGCCGTCGTCAGCGCCCTCAATAGGGTCCCCCGCAAAGACCGCGAAGTCGCCGACCGCCTCCGCGCCTCCACCGGCGACATCGGCGAACTCGAAAACTTCCTCGCCAAAAGCAATCTCGCCGCCCGCCGCAAAGTCCCCGGCATCGGCCCCCAACGCGCTGAAATCATCATGGCCGGCATCAGCGTGCTCCATCGCATTCTCCGCGCTTACGGCCAAACCGAAGTCTTCTACTCCATCGCCGGCGTCCGCGACGGCATCATCGCCGACCTCGCAGAACGCCGCAGCGGCAGCGACCTCTCTCGCCTCAGCAAGGAACAGCGCCAAGTGGTCGAATCCATGGCCCGCCGCTTCGGTGTCGACGTCAAACACGCCCGCCAAACCGCCCACCTCGCCAATACGCTCTTCGTCAGCCTCCACCCTCTCCACCAGCTCCCCGCCTCTGTCGGCAAGCTCCTCGAAGCCGCCGCCTATCTCATTGACACGGGCCACTTCGTCAGCGATATGGCCCACCACAAACACAGCTTCTACCTCGTCGCCAACAGTGACCTGCCCGCTTTTACTAACGAAGAACGCCTCACCATCGCCCACCTCTGCCGCTTTCATCGCAAGTCCATGCCCCAAGCCCGCCACGGCTTCTTCCAGGACCTCACCGCTAGCGTAAAAAAACTCGTCCTCTGGCTCGTTCCCATCCTTCGCCTCGCCGATGGCCTCGACCGCAGTCACGATCAGCGCGTCGAATCCGCCAAGGTCGAAATCAACGATAAGGTCGTCACCATAATCCTGGAAAGCGAGATCGACATGGACCTGGAACTCTGGGCCGGCGAACGAGTCGCCGAAGTCTTTCAGCAAATTTACGGTCGCCAGTTGGCGCTGCGCCAGGCTTCGTAGTAAACTAACGACTGCGCCTACTGGGAGATCGTTCAATGGTAGGACAGCAGACTCTGACTCTGCTTATTGGGGTTCGAATCCCTATCTCCCAGCCATTCTTTTGATTACTGCTTGGTTTTATCCCGCGCCGAAATAAGTGTCTTCCAGGACTCGGAAAGCCGGGTGGCCGTAAAGATGGTAATCGACTTCACCCGTGCGGTGCCGTCCTCCTCCGAAGTTTTCTTCATGGCCTTCAGAAGCTCTTCCAAGTTTGCAGGTGAGCTGGATAGTCCCAACCCTCGCGACTTCGCAAGGAGATCTCGCCTAGTCGATGTTTTAACAGTCCACCGGTCCGCTCGCAGCAAGTAACGATTACCGGTTTGAGCAATGCAAGTTCCTGCGCAATGAGGTTCTGTTGCATCCGCAGCCGAAGGTAGCGATCGATTTCGGCGCTTTCATTTCCGCCCACCTCGGTGGACGAAGACGTATGGGCGGCGTTCTCAAGCTGCCGGAAGGAACGCGTGGGCGTGAATTGGGAAGGCATATTTACTCCGGTGAGCCATCAGGTCTCACTCGCATCTACCCCGACTTTCGCAGTTGAGCCGATTCGAGCCAGCTAAGGCTATTAGAATCAGCCAAGGGATGCCGTAGGTCTTCACCACAAGAGTGAATCAACCTGCGACAGAAGCAAGCGCAAGCTGTTCGATCTTGGCCGAGGTGATCCGTGGAGGCGGTTGAGCCGGCAGGGCCAGGCACAGTTTATCGAGCAGGATCTTATCGTCCGTTTCCGGCTGGGTATAGCGAGGCAGAATCAATCGGCGGCCATCCACGGTCGGCAGATGAACGTCGATCATCTGAATCGACGCCAGCTTCTCCAATACCGCCGCCGG
>JBBRIO010000451.1:0-4744 GCA_038220855.1 Bryobacterales bacterium
CCGCCGCATCAATCATTCGTGCGATGACGGATTCAGCGTTCGACAACTCCGTGGCACCAAAAATTACTGTGCAGCGCATCAGCAGCGGTAAGGAGCGTCCTACGCTCGACTGGGAACACATCGGCGACATGCGATCCTTCAGCCCCGACTTCCGCCGCCTCTTCGAGTGGGTCGCTTTTTGCCTAGCCCGGAGCCGACCTTATTCGTATGCAGATTTCGACCAAATCCAAAAGGTCGAGAATAAAAACGTTTAACGGAGAGGCCGAGGCGATGTGAGCGAACCCAATCTCCATCGTTTTATTGTTATTGGGATGGGTGGGTTATGTGCTCAAATGCACAAACCGGTCATACCCAACCCAAGCCACCCATCAAAGGTCAGGTCGGAAACCAACCTCGGTCGCTCCACGCTCATCGAGCCCCAGTCGAATCAAATCATACTGCCAGCGGCGATCCAGCTCAACAAACCTTATCTCTCACGCGTTGGCTCCCCGGAATGGATTCGAACCACTGTTCACGGCGTCAAAGGCCGCTGTCCTACCATTAGACGACCAGGGAGCACTCTCTCAACAAAACCAGTTTACCACTCCCGATTACCACTCGGAATACTTCGTCCCCTCTAAACTGATTTTTTCCGACGAACTCCTCAAATCAAAAATCCCCGGCTCCGCCTGGCTCACCGACGCCGCCGCCTCTTCCATAATAATCTTCCACGACGTATTGTTCCCCACCATCGGGTCCATCGGCACCTGCCGCAAATACCCCTCCCGCACGATATCCTCCAGATTCTGCGGTGCCTTCTGCTTATCGTAGGTGTACTCGTCAATCACCGCCCGCATCGTCGCCAGGTTCTGATGCAGCACCGTCTCCCGCGCCCGGATCACCGTCTTGTTATACAGCGGTACGGCCACACTCAAAATCACCAACACAATCGCCATCACCACCATCAATTCGATGATCGTGAACCCGGCCCTACCACTCCGCGTACGGCGTTCCATCGGCTGCTTTCTCCATTGTTTTTGAATACACCGCAAACACATTCTGCCCCCCCCACGCCGACGATTTCGGATCATCCCGCGTCGACCGCTTCCCCCAATCCGAACTCTTCGTAAAAGGATCCCTCGGCAACCGCCGCAAAAAACGCATCTTCTTTTCGCTCGAATCGCTCAGGCTCCCCGCCGCCTGCCCCGGCGCTCCCGGAATCCCCTGCTGCTGCTGCGGTCCCATCAACCCACCCGCTCCTCCACCCGGCTGACCCGTCACCTTCACCCCATCCACCAACACCTCCAGCGTCTCCGGAAATCCATCCGCATCCGCCTTCAGTTGCCCCAACTGCCCCTTGTCCGCCATGTCTTTGTACTTATCGATCGCGCTGTGAATCTCCCGCAGAGCCAGCCGCAACTCCTTCTCTTTCTCCCGCCGAACCTTGTTCCGCGCCAGCGGCACTGCCATCGTCGTCAGCAAAATCAGAATGGTAAACGCTACGATCAACTCGATCAGCGTCATCCCCCGTTGCTGTGACCGCCGATGCTTCATCGGATCTCGATCGCCACTCCCGGCGTCTGCGCCGGCACCGGCTGAAGCTTCGAATTTTTCAAGCTACTCTCAGAAACCGCGACACTCGTCACGCCCTGCGCCAACGTCTGGAACGTCAGCGAAAGCAGCGCCCCTGCCCCGGTCAACCCCGGCACGCCCGGCAGTCGATTCAGAATCACCGACACCTCCCCCGCCGCCGGCGCATCCTGATAGGCAAAGTTCACCCGCTGCCCGTCCGTCGACAAAAACGCGCCCGCCGTAGCCGCCGCCAGCTTTAAACTCTTCGGGTCGTACTTAACCTTTAACGGGGCGGAAAACAGGTCCACCGCCTCCGTGACCTGCAGCGTAATCACCACCGGCGATCCCGCCTTCGTCACCACTCCCTCCGGCTGCCAAGCCAACTTCACCGGCGCCGCCGGAGCAATCAAATTCGCTTTCGGAGCGTCCGTCGTCGTCGACGGAGTATCCAGCGTCGAAGGCGGCGCGGTAACCACGGGCACAACCGTCCCCTCGGGTGCCGACCGAATCAGCCGTACAGTCTGGTCCGCTCCCGCCGCAATTCCTCGCAGGTTCACGGGCAAAATCTCCTGGCTCCGAATAATATGCGGCACCAGCGCGATCATCAGTTCGCTCTCATTCCGCGTAATCGATTCGTTCGAAAACAGCCGCCCAAGATAAGGAATCTGCATCAGCAGCGGAATTCCGCTATAGGTCCTCGTCTCGGTCTGCTGCACCAACCCGCCAATCAGGTTCATCTCGCCCTCGCGCAGCCGCAAGTCGTGAATCACTTTCCGCTGACCAATCACCGGCTGCTGAATCCCGCCAATGTCGATCCGCTCTTTCACCGTCGAAATATCAATTTCCACGTGCAGCGAAACCTCATCATCCCCGTGAATCTTCGGCAGGATATCCACGTTCACGCCGACGTCCAGATATTGAAACTGCGTATTCACAAGCGGACTCACGCCCCCACCGCCCAGCCCAATTCCCGGCTGAAACGAACCCGACGCCGTCGGCACTTTCTCGCCAATCTTCAACGACGCCTTCATCCCGTCCGCCGCCCGCACTTGCGGCGTCTGCCGAACTTTCGAGTTACTATCCGACATCACGGCCCGTAGAATCGCGCTCGGCAGGTTCACCGCAAAATCACCCGCCGCTAACCCCCGCAGATCCGGTAACCGCAACGCGTTCCCCTTCCCATCCGTCCCCAATGCCGGCGAGACCGTCGTATTGATCCCGCTCGTCGAAAGCGCCGACGCCAAATCACGCGTCCGACCCCGACTCGTTTCGATCACGATCACGTCCACCAAAACTTCCGCCTTCGGCTTGTCCAAATCCTGCAGTAACTTCTCCACGAGCGATACCTGGTCCACCGTCCCCCGCGCCAAAATCGCGTTCTGGGCGTTATACGTAAACAGCCGCCGAATTTCCGTCACGGACCGAATCGCCACCGAAATCTCGTTCAACTCCTGCACGCTCGTAATGTTTTGCAGGTAAAAAACCTTGACGACGTTTTCTTCGTAGTCCCGGCGCTTGGTCACGTTGTCGTTTGTAATGAAAATCGTGTTCGCGCTCAGAGGCTTCCAAAACATCTTCGTCAAAGTCGACAAATGCTCCAACGAATCGTCCAGCGTCGTATTCGTCAGATCCACCGTAAAGTTCTTCGACGGCATCTGCATCTCCGGATCGAAAACCACGTTGATCCCGGTCAGTTTGCCCAGCGTCTCGTACAGAACCTTCACGTTCTGATTGTTCATCTTCAGCGACGTCACCTGGCGCGATAGCGGCTTCAACTCCGGCGCCCCTTGAATCTGCCCTATCTTCTGTTCGCTCTCCCGCCGCGCCGATTGCACCGGGGTCAGCCCCCGCTCTTCCGGGCCCAACTTAATCCCCCTCCGCCGCTCCGCATCCAGCAACGCCTTGGTCCGCTTGATCTCCTGAATCGCCAGCGCGCTCGAAGGGTCCGTCATAAACGCCCGCTCAAATTCCGTCAGCGCCTCTTCCAGCTTCCCTTCCTGCCGCAACTTCTGCGCCCGGTCGATCCGCCGCGCTCCGGCCTCAAACCGCATCCGCCGCTGGCCGATCTGATAGGTTGAGTCCGTTGGGTCTTCCCGAATCGCGTTTTCATACTCTTCAAACGCCTTCTCCCAATCGCCCGCATACTCGGCCTTCTTCGCCGCAGCATAGAATTTGTCGCCCTTCCGCGTCCGGGCTTCCGCCGCCGGTGGCTGCAACAGCGTCAGCACCAGCAAGCAAGCGATCGTCTGTCCCACAGTTAACCTATTGAATCCAATCATTTTAATGGTCAGGCATGGTACACTGGAAAATCCCGCTGACGCGGAGGGACCACTGCCTATCAACGCTTGACGTTTCAGGCAGTCCCCGCGTTGAGGACAAAACGTGGCCACCCCGAAATCCGATTCCGGCATTAAAATCATCGCCGATAACCGCCAAGCCGGTTACAACTACTTCCTCCTCGATCGTTGGGAAGCTGGTCTCGTGCTCTCAGGCACGGAAGTCAAAGCCGCCCGCGGCGGCAAGGTTCAGCTTAAGGACGCCTTCGCCGAAGTCCGCGACAACGAGGCCTGGGTCGTCAACGCCCACATCTCGGAATATTCCCATGGCAACCTGGCCAACCACGTGCCCATGCGGAAACGCAAACTTCTCCTCCACCGGCGTGAAATCGACAAGCTCCGCAGCCAAACCCGCGAAAAAGGTCTGTCCATCATCGTCACCAAAATGTACTTCAAGGGTGGCAAAATCAAGGTCGAAATCGCCCTCGCCAAGGGCAAAAAACTCCACGACAAACGCGATACCGAGCGCACCCGCGAACAAAATAACGAAGCGCGCTCCGCCCTGAAAGAAGCGCAACGAGGCCGTACATGAACGTAAATTTTCTATCCACCACCTCCACCGCCGTCGTCGCCGACGCCCTCCTCCTCCTCCACTTTGAAGCCGAAGGCCGCCCCGCCATCGCTTCCTTCGAAGCCGCCGACCAAGCCACCGCCGGCTGGCTCACCGAACTCGAAACCTCGGGCGAAGCCAAAGGCAAGCTCTTCGACCTCCCCGTCCTCCACCGCCCCGCCGGCTTCGCCGCCAAGCGCCTCGTCGCCCTCGGCGCCGGCCCCGCGGCTACGTTCACCCCCGCCGTCCTCCGCAAGATCACCGGTGCCGCCGTCCGCGCCCTCAAGGCCAAAGGCGTCACCTCCGT
>JBBRIO010000452.1:0-4741 GCA_038220855.1 Bryobacterales bacterium
CCTTCCGGGAGCACCGCCACTCGCGCGTCGCCGCCTAGGCCCTTTAGGACTCCGGCTATCGCCTCTTCGGCAGTGGGGTAGCTTCGTCCCCAAAGGACGGCATGGTAGCGTCCTGGCAGGCCGGGAACGTAATAGTGGAGCACCTGATTGGCGCAGACGAGCGCCAGTTTTTCGAGTTGCCACTGGTCAACTTCCACCGGAGCGTTCAAGGTTGCCGCCATGAAGGCCTCGGGATCGGGAAATCGCTCCATCATGGCCGCGAACTCAGGCGCGCCGACACCTTCGGTGCAGGCGGAGAGCACCAGGATGCGGCCGCCCGGCTTGACGATGTGGCTGGCGGCGGTGACGCCTTTGATCGTCTGGTAGTAGGTGAGGTCGAGCGGGTAGCCGGCGGCGGTGGTGATGACGACATCGGCGAGCGCGTCGATACGTTCGAGCATCGTTTCAGCGACATAGGCCGCGCCGCGGGCGTGCGCAAGTTCGGGGTCGCCGGCGAAGACTTGAGCAATCTTTCGGTCGCGGGTGAGGGCGACGTCGACCATGAAGTCGTGCCGGGCGAGGCGGGCGATTTCGAGGAGTTCCCGGTGGAGCGGATTGTCGGCGATGGAACCTTCGGTGGCGCGGGGGTCGCGCATGAACTTGGGACTATGAATCACCTTGATCGTTTCCTGCGCGGCGAGGCCGGGAGCGACGAGTTTACGCCCGCCGGAGAACCCGAGCATCAGGTGGGGTTCGATAAATCCGAGGGTGATGTGGAGGTCGGCGTCCAGAAAGCGGCGATCAATGAATACGGGGGTTCCGGAGGTCGTCGAGCCTAGGGAGGCGTGTTCGTCGAAGTTTTTGGCGCGGTGGTTTTCCACGCGGATTGTGCCGTAGAGTTCTGGTCCGACGATTTCGCGCATTTCGTCCGGAGTGGCTTCGCGGTGGAGGCCGGTGGCGATCAGAATAACGACGTTTTCGCGAGAGATTCCGCCCTCCTCGAGGCGGGCGAGCAGCGGCGGAAGAACCAGGCGGTTGGGCGCGGGGCGGGTGATGTCGCAGACGGAGATGGCAGCGGTCCGTTTGCCGCGGGCGAGTTGAGCAAGTGGGGGGCGTCCGATGGGGGCGTCAAGCGCGGCGGCGATCGAGGCTTCTTCGTTGGCTAGCCCTTCAGCGGATCGGGCTTCGAGGACCTGGTACCGATAGCCGGCGGGGAGGGTGACGGGGAGGCCTGTTTTTCCGAAGGCCAAGTCGATCTGCATGAGAACTAAGATAGCTCAGGGCGGCCACTGAGGAATACGCGCGTCTTGTGCGCTAAAAAAATAATTTCGAATCGTGAGCATCCTTTTCCGTTTTCTCCGCGTTCATACAGTAGAGGCGGTTGCCGATGAGTATTCGAAAATACTCGGTAGGCAGTGGCCCCGCGGAACCGAAAAATCCGCTGAAACGATTGGCAGTGCAATTGCACTAGAAAAGGCAAGTGAGGTAGTTATGATGGTCTCAGCGATAATTGGCGGGTTTTTGATTTTAGGCCTGTTTTTCTCTATGCTTTCGTCTGGTCCGACGCGAGTCGCGCGATCGATGGAAGCTCTCAACGAGACGGGTCAACCCGATACAGTAGCGTAGCTTTTTGGCACAGTGTAGGTGCAAGGTTACACTGGCTAGATGCTACGCTCTGTTCTCTTCGTTCTCCTTTCCGTTTCCTCCCTCCTATCGCAAACTCCCGATTTTGACATTTTGATTACTGGCGGTCGCATCGTGGACGGCGGCGGCAACCCATGGTTCCTCGGCGATGTAGGAATCAAGGGCGACACGATCGTCTACGTTGGACCCACAACGTCGCGAACTGCCCGCAAGACGCTCAATGCTCGGAGCCTAATGGTGGTGCCCGGTTTCATCGACACCCACTCCCATGGGCGACGTGGCATTTTTGACGTGCCAACGGCGGAGAACCAGATTCGTCAGGGTGTGACGACGATCATCGAAGGCCCGGACGGGAGTTCGCCGTATCCGCTGAAACCGTTTTTGGATCGGTTTTCGAAAGTACCGGCGACGACAAACTTCGGACTCATGGTGGGGCAGGGAACGATTCGGGAGCAGGTGATCGGGCTCAAGGATCGAAAAGCGACGGCTGATGAGGTGGACCGGATGAAGGGCATGGTGCGCCAGGCGATGCTGGACGGCGCGTTCGGGATGTCGACGGGCTTGTTTTATCTGCCAGGGGCGTTTACGCCGACCGAAGAGGTCGTGGCTCTCGCCAAGGTGGCGGCTGATATGGGCGGAGTCTACACATCTCATATGCGGAACGAAGCCGCGGGAAGCTTAGATGCCGTACGGGAGACGATTCGGATCGGCGAGTTGTCGGGAATTCCAGTCCAACTAACGCATCACAAGATCATCGGACGGGCCAATTGGGGGATGAGCAAGGATACGATCGGATTGGTGGAAGGCGCGCGGGCGCGCGGGATTGACGTGACGGTGGATCAGTATCCCTACACGGCCTCTTCGACCGGTTTGGCTGCTTTGTTTCCAAAGTGGGCGCTCGAATCGGGGCAGAAAGCGTTTTTGGAGCGAGCAGCGGCACCGCAGCAAAGGGCGAAGATGCGGGTGGAGATCGCGACGGCTATCGAAGTCGACCGCGGGGCGGGGGATCCGAAAAACGTCGTGATGGCGAGTTGCGTCAGCGATCGATCCCTGGCCGGTAAGACGCTGGCGGACGTGACTCGGGCAAGGGGCCGGGAAGTGAACTTTCACAACGCCGCGGAGACGGCAATTGAACTGCAGGAAAAGGGTGGCTGCTCGTGCGTTTATCACGCCATCGCGGAAGAAGATATTGAACGGATTTTGAAGTACCCGTTCACGATGGTCGCCAGCGACGGCGGGATCCCGTTTTTCGGAGTTGACGTGCCGCATCCGCGCAGCTATGGGACGTTTGCGCGGGTATTGGGCGTTTACGTCCGGGAACGGAAAGTGATCGCACTTGAGGACGCGATTCGGAAGATGACCAGTCTGCCGGCAAGCCGGTTTCGGATCATGGATCGGGGGCTATTGCGTCCGGGGATGAAGGCGGATGTGGCGGTGTTTGATGCGGCCAAGGTGATCGATAAGGCCGATTTCGTGAACCCTCACCAGTATGCCGAGGGTTTCGTGCATGTCCTCGTGAACGGTACGCCGGTGCTGGAACAGGCGAAGATGCTGGAAGCGCGACCTGGACGGGCGCTTTATGGGCCGGGGTATCAAAAGTGATCCGGCTGGCAGTTGGCGACGAGATGGAGACGATGCGGACGCTCTTTCGGGAGTACCAGGCCCACTTAGGAATTGATTTGTGCTTTCAGAATTTTGAGGAGGAGTTAGTGGGATTGCCGGGGAAGTATGTGGCGATCTGGTTTGCGGAGGTAGACGGGGCGGTTGTCGGCGTCGTGGCTTTGCGGCCGTGGGGAGAGGGGATTGGGGAGATGAAGCGGTTGTTCGTGCGACCGGCGTTTCAGGTGAGGGGATTGGGTAAGGCGCTGGCGGAGGCGGTGGTGGAAGGGGCTCGGCGGGAGGGGTACGCGGCGGTTCGGCTCGACACGTTGGCTTCGATGGGGGCCGCGGTGGCTCTGTAACGAGGCATGGGATTCGTGGAGATTCCGGCCTATACAATGAATCCGGTGGAGGGGGCGATGTATTTGGAGTTAGCGCTGGGCTAGGCTTCGTCCCAGGTTACTCGGCGGTACAGTTCCGCCATGGGGATGGAAATTTGGAGATGGTCGAGAGAGAGCCGGGCGTCACGACCTTCTACGAAGGTGGAGGTCCAGCCGTTGGGGCCGTTTTGGAGGTACTCGACGGATGGTTGATCCTGGGAGATGAGAAGGATTTCACGGAGAGATTCGAGTTGTTTATAGGCGGCGAGTTTGGTCCCTCGATCGAACTCTACCGTCGACGGTGAAAGGACTTCGACGACGAGAACCGGGTTGTCAATGACTAACTTTCTGCGGTCGACGAAGTTGGCCTTTCCGCAGACAACCATTGCATCGGGATAGCTCGACATGTCCGCGGCGGCCATTCGAATCAAGAAGTCGCTACCTTGAACAGAGCAATCTCTATCTCCTAAAGCGTTCCCGAGCAGTCGAGCGATGGTGGCGGATAGGAGCGCATGAATCCAAGTGCCCCCCGCCATCATTTCGATGCGTCCCTGGCAGTATTCGTGGCGAAACTGGGATTGTTGTTCCCGGTCGAGGAAGTCTTCGTGGGTGAAGCGCGGTACGGCGGAGGCGGCCATTTCTTTAGTATAGCTCCCGGCTAGCGGCTTCGGCCCTGCGGCGGGGGCGATGTACTTGGAATTGGCGCTGGGTTAGGCTTCGTCCCAGGTTACTTGGTAATAGATTTCGGCGAGAGGCAACGTCACTTGCAGGTGGGTCAGGGTTAGCACCGAGTCGTCTCCCTCGACAAGGGTTGAGATCCACCCATCGGCCCTTTTTTGCAGGTACTCCACCGAGGGCCGGTCCTGGGAAAGGAAAAGAATCTCGCGGACGGATTCGAGCTGTTTGTACGCCGCGAGTTTTTCGGTGCGATCATACACTTCCGTAGACGGGGAGAGGACCTCGACCAATAGCACGGGGTTGTCTACAACGAGCTTCCGGCGTTCGGGGAAATGCGTCTTGCCGCAGATTACCATGGCGTCAGGATAGGTCGACTTGTCAACGGTGTTGATGCGAACGAGCAGGTCACTGCCATAGACACGGCAGTCCCGGCCACGGAGGCCGGCGCTCAACAGGTAGAC
>JBBRIO010000453.1:0-4740 GCA_038220855.1 Bryobacterales bacterium
TTGGTTCCGGTTATCCCGACCTCCCCTCCAGGCTCATCTTTCAATTGGAATGTGCTAACGTGGCCGTAACGCTCAGCCTGCTGCTCGCTGTTGATGACGTAGGAGTACGCCGCAGGGTCCTCCGGGAGCATGGATGCGTTCCACTTTTCGTAGGCAGCGTTGAGTCGGTCGAAGAGTTCGGGGTAGGCTGCTTTTCGGTTGGCTCGCTCGAGGGGATCGTCGGCCAAATTGAAGAGAAAACTATTGCCGCGGAGACGGAGGAGCTTCCAATCGCCTTGGCGAAGAGCGCGTTGTTGATCGGCGCGGTGGCGCCAAAAGAGGGAGCGGCTTTGCACAGGGCCGCCTAATGTGGGCAAGAGGTTGATGCCGTCGGACGGGTAGGCGGGGTCTGGCGTCAGGCCGGCGGCACCAAGAAGCGTGGGCAGCCAGTCCATGGAGATCGCGACCTGTGGGGTGGTGGTACCGGCCCGGATGTGGCCCGGCCAGCGAATAATTGCAGGTACGCGAATGCCGCCCTCGAGAAGTTGGGCTTTGCCACCGGAGAACGGCCAATTGTCCGAGAAGCGCTCGCCCCCGTTGTCGCTTGTGAATACGACGATGGTATTGCTCGCTAGTTTTTTGTCGTCGAGAGTCTTGAGCAGGCGGCCGATCCGCTCGTCCATCACTTGGACCATTCGAGCATAGGTAGCGTTTGTACCGCCCTCCCAATCGGAGAGCGTGGAGAGTCGGTTGGAGGTTGCTTCGTCGCCCGGTGCCTGCCAGGGCCAGTGCGGGGCACTGAAGTGGAGGCTGAGAAGAAAGGGTTGGCGGTCCTTCGCGCGAGCGGTGAGGATTGCCTCGGCGCGGCCAGCGAGGAGGTCGGTGAGATAGCCAGGCCGATCGACGATAGAGTTGCCTTCCCAGAGGTCGTTAAGGCCTTCAGCGGAGGCGCTCGATTTGTGCGTGAAGTAGTCGACGCCGCCCATGCGGTAGCCGAAGAACTCTTCGTAGCCGCTTTCGAGGGGACCGGTGCCAGGCAGAGTGCCAAGGTGCCATTTGCCGACGAGACTGGTATGGTAACCGGCGGCGCGGAACAAAGACGGGAAGGTGGGATGCGAAGGAGGAATCCCGACTTTGGGTGAACGGGTCGAGATCGGTTCTTCGAGGCCCACAGGCAGGCGGTACTGGTAGCGTCCGGTGAGCAGGGCGGTGCGGGTCGGAGAGCAGACGCAGCCGTTGGCGTAGGCCTGGGTAAAGCGGACTCCTTGGGCGGCGAGCCGGTCGAGGTGGGGCGTTTGGTAGTCGCGGCGGCCATAGCAGGATAGATCGGCATAACCAAGGTCGTCGGCCATGACGAAGAGGATGTTGGGACGGGGAGCGGGGGCGAGGGCGGTGAGGAACTGGCGACGGGAGGGACGCATGATTGATGATAGCCCGAGTTATGATTTTGTCTTGAGCAAGATACGACAGTTTGTAGCGGAGCCGCTATTTGAACCGGCGAGTGAGGCGTTGCGGTTCTTGCCCGAGGGGCCGCGGGTCTTGCGACACTCGGGCCTGCCGGGACACTGGTTGGGTTGGGTGGCGATTCAGCACTCGGCGGAGGCGCGCGCCGGGAGTTTGAACTTGTTCAACTTATCGACACGGGAGAACCGCAGCTTCGCGTTGCAAGGGCGGCCGGGGTTCTTTGCTGAGACCGCCACGGAGGGAGTCATCCTTATCGGGATGGACCGCCGGTTGGTTACCTTCGATTGGCGGACCGCGGAGGTCAGCGAGTCTGGGTTGGTGGTGAGCGAGGATGAGCGGGTGATTATCAACGATGGCCTCGCGGTGGAAGGGGGAGTGCTGTTTGGGACCAAACACTTAGGGTTTAGTGAGGCGATTGCGGCGGTCTACTTCTACGACTGGACCAGCGGACGGGTGCACATGGTGCTCGAAGGGCAGGTTTGTTCGAACGGCAAGTACCTGCGGCGAGACGCAGAGGGGGCGACCTTAATTGATATCGATTCGATGCCCAAAACGATTAGCCGCTACCGGCTCGATGCGAAGTTGGAAAACGTGATCGAGCGGACCTTGCTCGTGGCTCCGGAGAGCCTGCCCGGGTTCCCGGACGGATTGCGGCCCTCGCCGGACGGGGAGAGCGTGATTGTGGCCTTCTACAACCCGGAGGCCGTCAGCGATGGGTTAGCGCGGATGTACCGGTTGGCGGATGGAGCCATCGAGTGCGAGTGGGTTTTGCCTGGGTCGCCGCGGGTTACTTGCCCCGAGTTGGTCGAGATCGACGGGAAGTGGAAGATCGTATTCACGACGGCGGTCGAGGGAATGGCACCGGAGATCCGAGCGATGGCTCCGGGAGCCGGGTCGCTCTACATTGCCGATACGCCGTTCTGAGTGAGTCCATTGTGGGCTGAATCGTTTTCTTGACGTCAAGCATCTTGATATCAAGAGAATATGAGCGACACCGTAACCACCATCCCGGGCATCCACTTGTGGTTGCTGCTTTCGAAGGCTAGCCAGGCGATGGCCGCGCATGCGCGACGAAGTGTATCCGAGCAAGGGCTGTGCCTGAGCGACTTCGCGGTGCTGGAGGCCTTGCTGCATAAGGGGCCGCTGGCGGTAAATGTGTTGGGGAAAAAGGTGTTGCTGACGAGTGGGTCAATGACGGCGGCGGTGGATCGGCTCAACGAACGGGGTTGGGTCGAGCGGCGGGAGAATGGAGGGGATCGGCGGACGCGGGTTGTGCATCTGACGACGAAGGGGCGGGTCGTGATTCGCAAGCTGTTTGCGGCGCACGAGCAGGATATGGAACAAGCGGTGGCCTTTATGAGCGCTCGGGAACGGGTGGCTTTGGCCAACGGGCTACGCCGGCTAGGCCGGGGCGTAGCGGTAGCAAATCAAAGATCAGGAGAAAATGACAATGACTGAAATCAAGCCGGTAGTGCGGGTAGTCGGTGTTGGTTCGCAGCACTGGGTAGGCGACGGGTTTCCAGTGCGAAATTTGTTTCCATCGAACGGGGTGGCCGCCGAGATCAGCCCGTTCTTAATGTTGGACTACGCCGGGCCGAAGGCGTTTGAACCGGCGACCGAGCCCCGCGGAGTAGACGAGCATCCGCACCGGGGTTTTGAGACGGTCACGATTGCCTATCAAGGATCCGTCGACCATCGAGACTCGGCGGGGAACGCCGGGACGATTCATCCTGGCGATGTGCAGTGGATGACGGCGGCCTCTGGCGTGGTGCACGAAGAGAAGCACGGGCAGGCGTTTACCGAGGCGGGCGGGACGTTTGAAATGGTGCAGTTATGGGTGAACCTGCCCGCTGCGTTCAAGATGAGCAAGCCTCGGTATCAAGGGATTACGAACGCGCAGATTCCAGAAGTAGCGGCGGGGACGGGGGTAGTCGCTAGGTTGATTGCGGGTGAGTTAGGCGGGGCTCAAGGGCCCGCGAAAACGTTCACCCCGGTCACGTTGATTGATGTTCGTCTGGCCGCCGGCGGGGCCGGGACGTTGGAACTCCCGGCGGGACAGAACTTCGGCATTGTCCTATTGCGCGGGGCGGTGACGGTGAACGGATCGACCGTGATGAGCGGAGAGCCGCGGATGGCGCTGCTCAGTCCGGACGGCCAGACGGTGGAGATCTCAGCAAGTGTCGAATCGTTGGTGTTGGTGCTCGGCGGTGCGGCAATCGATGAGCCCGTCGCGAGCTACGGTCCGTTCGTGATGAACACCCAGGCCGAATTACGACAGGCGATCGACGACTTCCGGGCCGGACGGATGGGGCGGTTGGCGTAAGCCCTCAGATCGACGAGCGGGCACCCAGCTTTTTGAGGAAGGTCATCATCGGGCACCAGTTCGTGAAGGCGGACTGGAAGAGATTGAGGCCAATAAAGGCGGTGAAGTAGAGCCAGCGAACGTCGCTGTATTGGGCGAGTACGAGGCTGAGCACGATGAGGGCTCCGGCGATAAGACGAAGATAGCGGTCGACTGTCATGGTTGACTCCTTTGGCGGTTGTTGATCATGTAATAAACGATGGGGACTGTCATCCGCGACAGGGCCAGCGAGGCTACCTCGCCGGCCATCAGCGCGATGGCGAGCCCCTGAAAAATCGGATCGAAAAGAATGACGCTAGAGCCGGCGACGACTGCGGCGGCGGTGAGCATCATCGGGCGGAAGCGGACGGCACCGGCGTCGACGACGGCGTCCTGGAGCGACATTCCTTCTTTGAGTCGAAGCTCAATGAAGTCGACAAGGATGATCGAGTTGCGGACGACGATGCCAGCGCCCGCAATGAAGCCGATCATCGAGGTGGCGCTGAAGAATGCATTAAGCAGACCATGGGCGGGCAAGATGCCGACGAGCGAGAACGGGATCGCCGCCATGATGACGAGAGGCGTCAGAAGGGATTCGAACCAGCCGACAACCAGGACATAAATGAGGATGAGCACGACGGCGAAGGCAAGCCCGAGGTCGCGAAAGACTTCATAAGTGATGTGCCATTCGCCGTCCCACTTCAGGGCGTAGCGGGCGTCGGACCCGGGCTGGGCCGCGGTGAACTGTTCGAGGCGATAACCAGCGGGGATCTTGAGGGCGTCGATTTTGGGAGTGAGGGCTAGGATGGCGTAGACGGGGCTCTCCATGGCACCGGCCACGTCGGCGGTGACATAGGTGACCGGCATCAAGTTCTTGTGATACCGGCTGCGTTCGGTCACGGTGTCGCGGACGGTGACGAGTTCGCGGAGAGAGACCGTACTGCCGGAGCGGCCAC
>JBBRIO010000454.1:0-4734 GCA_038220855.1 Bryobacterales bacterium
GATTGCAAGCGCTTGGATTGAACGCGTCGGGTCTCGTGCAGCAGATTTCCAACCGGGTGGTTTCCTGACAACGCGACGGGGAATCCCGATCGGGTCGTCACGCTTTCGTCGGATTTCTTTCTGGAAACGGCGGCGGCCAACAACATCTGGACCGTGATCGGATAAGGTTCGACGCCTGGTTTTCAGGGCCAGTTGGCCGTGCTGAGCAACCGGGGTTTGGCCATCGGCAACTCCGGCGGGTTCGTTAATAGACCGACGATTACGACCGGGGTCTGGAACAACTTCAGCGCCGTGATGAACTACGATACGCAGTTGGTTTCGGGCTTTCTGAATGGCAACTTTTTCGCCTCCATCGCTTTCAGTGATCCTTCCACTGACCTAACGGCTGCCTATTGGGACAATCTGTCGGTGGTCTCGAGCGGCGGTGCCGGAGCCCGGGACGTGGGCGCTCGTCCTTTCCGGATTGGAGGTGGCTTACTTGGCGAGGGCGGCGGCGAGGGCTTTGCCTTTGGCTTCGTCGTACAGGCCTTCGGAACGCCAGATGACCGTGCCAACCTTATCGAGAAGCAGGGCGTAGATGCGGTCTTCGGCCGGCAGGTTGAGCGCTTTTTTGAAGGGCTCTTTGTCGATGTAGAGCGTCATGGTGCGGGCGCGTTGCTGCTGGTCTTTGATGCCGCCCCGCATGCCATTGTCGATGAAGAACCGGACCATTCCGTTCATCCGCTTGATGGTCGGCAACTCGTAGTAGGCCATCGTGGGATGAGCCTGTTGGAGCTGGGGGAGCACCTTGAGCCAGGTGTCGACATCCTTTTGCTGCTCGCGCTCGAAGGCGATCAGAACCAGGTTCTTTTGGCCGGAGAAGCCGGCAGGCAGAGTGACCTGGGTGCCGGAGAGATTTTTTGTGGTCAGGGTGGGGAATGTCTCGGCCATGGCACAGAGGCTCCCGAGGAGAAGACAGAGATACACCTTCATGTCTCTATAGTCGCTCAGAACGGAGATGAGTTCGGCAGCAAGCGGGGATCTCTTCGCGGAGCAGTTCGATGGCGCAGGAGAGTTTGTCGAGGAAGCCGGCTTGAGCGCCGACGGTAAGGACGCGTGGGTGGCCTTTCCAGGCGGCAATGATGCGTTGGTCGATCTCTCTGGCTTGGGCGGCGCTTTCGTTGCGAATCTGGTTCGTTTCGTAGCCCCAGGCCAAGGCCGGCACTTCGACATGGATGACGGCGGCGTAGCGGCTCAACTCGTGTTCCAGGGAGGTGTTGAACTCTTTGAAAAAGCTTTCGCGGGGGCCGGGCCAATAGGCGAGACCGTCGAGGGTGCCGCGGTCGCAGAGGACGACGGCGTTCTGGCGGCTTTCGAGGGCGACGGTTTCGAGGGCGTCCTGGACGTGGAAAATGGCCCTTTGCGCGGCGCGGAGGCCCTGGGGCGAGCCCGCCCGAGGGAAGCCACCGCCGAAGACAATGCTGGCGGCTTCCGGGGCGATTGCCACGTGCTGGCAGAAGTAGCGGCGGGCCATTTCGAGCACCGCGGTCTTACCGCCGCCGGGTCCGCCGGTAAGGACGATTCGCCTGGTCTGGTGCCGGGTCTTCTGACATCGGCAGGGGTGAGAGCCGGTAGGTAAGGTGCTGGCTAGTTTCGACATGAGGGGTTATGGAGGCGGTTCCGGAATTGGTACGCTGCTATCTGATGAAACGGATAGCGGGATTGTTACTTTGGACGGCGGGCTGGGCTTGGGGCGAGGAGATGGTGCGGGTGCCGTCGGGGGCGGCGGAGCGGGTGGACGCGCGGAGCGGGGTGACGGTGAAGGTGAGTACGAGAGCCTTTCTGATGGGGGCGACCGAAGTGACTCAGGGGGAGTACGAGAAGCTGGTGGGGCGGAACCCGGCGATCTATAAGGGTGCGAAGCGGCCGGTGGAAAACGTGAGTTGGTGGGAGGCAATTCGATACTGCAATCGGCGGAGCGAGCGGGAGGGGCTGCTGAGCGTGTATGACCCGGCGACGGGGCGGGCGGATCGACGACGGAACGGTTATCGCCTGCCGACCGATGCAGAGTGGATGGCGGCGTGGGGAGAGGAGAAGAGCGACGGGCGGCTGGGAACGGCGAATACGAAGAGCATGGCCGCGCTGGCGGAGCCGCGGGCGAAGGGTACGGCGGAGGTGGGGGCGGGGAAGCCGAACGGACGGGGCATCTACGATCTGCTGGGGAATGTTTGGGAGTGGTGCGAGGATTGGTTCGACGCGGCGGGGAACGTGGAAGTGAACGCTGACCCGGCGGGGCCGGCGGGAGGGGTGGAGCGGGTGATTCGGGGCGGGAGCTTTTTGACGCCGGCGACGGGATGGACGAAGGGCTTTCGGTCGTCGATGGAGCCAGGGCGACGGAGTAAGTACACGGGCTTTCGGGTAGTGCGGAATGACCCGGGGCCGGAGGAGAAGTTAGTTAGTCAAGGAGATTGGTTCGCCCCGTTTGCGGCGCGGCCGAAGGTGGCGGCGATGCCGGTAGTCAGTGATGTTAGTGGGTTGCGGGAGAAGTGGGCGAAGTTACTGGGGAGCCCTTATGGGAAGGGCTTTGTGCCGGACTTCAAGGTGGTCGAGACGTTTCGGGAGTCGAACTACGAGGGGACGCTGGGGTACCTGGGGGTGGAGTTGGGAGGCGGGGAGACAGTGCTGGTGATGCGGCCGGCGGGGTCGGGGACGCGGAAGTTGCCGGTGGTGATAGTGCCGTTTTATGACGTGGATGCGCCGGCGGGGCGGAACCTGGGGGGACGGAATTTTGCGGGGCCGGGGGTGAGAAGTTTCGCGTATCTGGCGGTGCAGCGGGGGTATATGGCGGTGGCGATCCGGTGGTTCGGGGAGAGCTACGGCGAGAGCTATGCCGAGGCGGTGGCGAACCTGGCGGAGCGGCATCCGGGCTGCACGGGGCTGGGGAAATGGGTTTGGGACGCGCAGCGGTTGGTGGATTATCTGGTGGCGCGGGAGGACGTGGATAAGGGGCGGATCGCGATGATGGGGCATTCGTTGGGGGGCAAGATGACGCTGTATGCGGCGGCGATGGACCCGCGGATTGGGGTGGCGGTGGCTTCGGAGCCGGGGATGGGTTTCGGGTATTCGAACTACGAGGACTACTGGTATTGGGGGGAGCGGCTGAAGGCAGCTCCGGCGGGGACGGATCAGCATGAGTTAGTGGGGCTGCTGGCTCCGCGGCCGTTCTTACTAATTGCGGGGGACTCGGCGGACGGGGATAAGAGCGTGGCTTACTTGGATGCGGCGCGGCCGTTGTATCCGGCGCAGGGGTTAGGGTTTATTAATCATAGAAGTGGTCATTCACCGACGTTGGATTCGGTTCGGCGGGCGATGGATTGGGTGGAGCATTGGTTTCTTGGTACTGTGCGGTAGACTTTAGGCCGTCTGCATGACTCGTTGCTTTTTGGTTCTTTACATCCTTCCAGCGGCTTTCTTGCTGCTTCTCCCTGACCCCTGTTTAGGGCAGGCCCGAATGCTCACGGTGGAGCAGGCGGTGGTGGAGGCGATTGCGAACAACGTGGGCGTGCTGGCGGAGCGGGCGAACGTGCCGGTGGCAGAGGCGACGGTGATAACGGCTCGGCTGAAGCCGAACCCGGTGTTGAGTTTGGGCGCGGATCATTTGGACGTGCTGGGGACGCGTTACAATACGCTGAACAACGCGGGACCGAACGAGGTGAACGCTCGAATCGATTTTTTGATTGAGCGGGCGAAGAAGCGGGGATTCGGTGGAGACGGCTTAGTTCAACCGGCAGATTGCGGAGTCGCGGTTGGCGGAGGCGATTCGGGGATTGCGGGTGAATGTGGTGAATGGGTGCGTGGACCTGATTCAGGCGAAGGCGAACCTGGCTTTGGCGCGGGAGATTCTGAAGACCTACGAAGATCTCTTTCGGCTTAATGAAGCGCGGGTGAATGCGGGGTCGGTTTCGCCGCTGGAGTTGGTCCGGTCTCGGGTGGCGATGTTGCAGTTTCGGGGGCAGGTACAGCGGGCGCAGTTGGGTGTGACGCGGGCCCGGACGCGGCTGCAAGGGCTGCTGGGGCCACAGGCGTTAGGGCAGCCGATCGACATTGTCGGTGAGTTGAAAGTTCCGTTGGCACCGGCTACGATGCCGCTTGAGAAGCTGCACGAGTTGGCGATTGAGTCGCGGCCGGAGTTGCAGACGGTGCGGCTGACGCAGATGCGGAACGCGGCGGATTTGAAGTTGCAATTGGCCAACGGCAAGGTGGACTTGACGTATGGGACGGAGTATCGGCGGCAGCAGGGCGTGAACGGGACGTCGAATTCGATGGGTGTGTTTTTGAGTGTTCCGTTGGCGGTGAACAACAAGAACCAGGGCGAGATTGCGCGGGTGCAGGCCGAGCAACGGCTGTATGCTCGGCAGTTGGAGGCGCTGGCGGCGAACGCGAAGAACGAAGTGACCGGGGCGTACGAAGCGTTTGTTTCGGCGCGGGAGCTCGTCGAGAGCATCGAACGGGATTTGCTGGATTCAGCGAAGCAGGCGCGGGACACGGCCGGTTATGTGTACCGGGCGGGGGCTTCGTCGTTACTGGAGTTTTTGGACGCGCAACGGGCGCTGAATGATTCGATGCAGAGTTATCAGGAAGCTTTAGGCTCAACTTAAACACCACTCTAGCGGAAGTGGTTTAGTTTCAAAACGTTACAATTGTGAAAACGGCCTAGTGACACGCTTTTGCGGATTGCGGCGTCAGACAGATGGA
>JBBRIO010000455.1:0-4732 GCA_038220855.1 Bryobacterales bacterium
TCTTCGCGGTTGCCCAAGTACGTCACGGGTTTTCGGGTGGCGCACAAGACGGGTGATTTTCTGCCGTACATTGGCAATGACGTCGGCGTGTTTGAAAGTCCGAAGCGGAACATCGTCGTTTGTGTATTTACGGCGAACCACTTCGGGGTGCCGGCGCAGTTAGAAGATGCTATTGCCCGGATCGGGGAGCTGATTGCGAATCACTACGCGGTCGAATAAGTGACTAGAAGCGGAAGGAGACGGTAATGTTCATCAGGCCTTGTCCGCCGGCGTTGGCGGTGGTGCCTTCGTCGGAGGTGGAGGTAGAGACCTTGCCGAAGACGGCGGGGTTAGTGAAATTCACGGTGGTGTTGGGGGCCGAGAGGTTGAACCACTTGAAAGGGTTCTGGAAGTCGAAGCGGAAGGTGGCGGTTAGGCGCTCCTTGATCTGCCAGTCCTTGGAGGCGGAGAACTGGGTGTCGATGAAGCGTTGGCGATCGAAGGTGTTCCGCCCGACATTGCCTTGGGTGAAGGCGGCCGGGTAGGAGAAGTAGCTCATCGATTCGATGAGTGAGTTTTGGGCAGCTTGCACGAAGCGGTTGGATCCGATGTCCTGCCAGTTGTCGCGGAGACGGGCGCGGTCGCCGGTGGAATTCGGGCGTCCGGCGCGGGTGGCGACGACTCCGGGCATGTACTGGAAGGGGCTATTGGCAAAGCCGAAGGTTAGCGCGTCGCCGCTTTGGATGCGGTAGAGATAGACCATGTCGAAACCGCCGAACATGGCGTTGATCCACTTGCCCGAGTTGAGCCACTTGCGGCCTCGGCCAAAGGGAAGCTGATAGTTCATGCTGCCGGTGAATTGGTGGGTCCGGTTGTTGCCGCTTTCGGCCCGATCCATGGCGCGGGGGAGGAGGTTGTTACTGGAGCTGGAATCGATGACCTTGGAGTAAGTGTAGAAAGTGAGGAACGACAAGCCGTGGGAGATGCGCTTATCGAGTTTCACGGTGCCGGCGTGATAGTTGGACCGGGCTCCGTTCGTGCGGAAGAGAATGCTGCCGAAGTTCGGAAAGGGGCGGAAGGGCTGCGTGTTGGTTTGGAAGGCGCTGAATTGGGTGGGGTTGTTGAGGCGGAGGTTGTTGGCCCAGTCGAAGGAGACGTTGTTGATCTCGCGGTTTTCGAAACCGTTGACGGAAGCGTTGGCGGTGTAAGTAAGTTCGACCAGATAGTTAGAGGCGAAGCTGTGCTGGAGGCCGAAGTTCCAGTTCATGGAATAGGGTGACTTGCGGTTGGGGTCGACCCAGCTGGCGCCGCGGCCGGCGTAGTTGGTGCCGGCGAAGGGGATGCTGCCGTCGGCACGGAGGACGGGTTGGAGGAGGAGAGAGGAGAGGGGGCCTTGGGCGAGTTGGAAGCGGGGGCGGAAGTCTCCGTTGGGGGTATCGATACGGCCGGTGGCGGCGCCGAACTCTTCGGTGGGGGCGACGGGGAGGCGCTCGTCGATGGAGGAGATGGCGAAGCCGGCGCGGATGACGAAGCGGCGGGGCAGGGAATAGGCGAGGCCGATGCGGGGTTGGAAGTTGTTCCAATCCTTGCGGTGGAGTTGCTGGGGATGGGTGATGACGCCAATGCCGCCGGGGACGACGTTGTCGGCACCGGTGGGGTCGAAGGTGGATATTTGGCCGTATTTGTTGTTCTGGGTGCTTTGGAACTGGTAGCGGACGCCTAAGTTCAGGGTGAGGGTGGAGGTTAGTTTCCAATCGTCCTGGACATAGAAGGAGTTGATCCAATTTCGGGGGAGATTGCTAAGGAGGTTTCTGGTGATGGAGTAGCTGGAGACGGCTCCGGTCATGAGCTGGCTGAGGGCGTTGCCGCCGGTGTTGGGGAGGCCGGTACCATTGGGGAGGAGGCCGCCCGTGCCGGAGAGATTGAAGGTTCCGGCGTTGTTGTCGGTGCTGTAGTTATTGCGGCGAAGGCGCATTAAGTCATAGCCGACTTTAAAGGCGTGCTTGCCGGAGAGCTTGCTGAGATCCTGGCGGAAGTTGATGGTTTCTTCGACGTTGAGGCTGGGGTTGGCGACGTTGGGGATACCGTTGATGTTGGGCATGCTGCCGACGCCGATGTTGGGGATGCCGAGGAGTTTGCCGAAATCGTTGCCGAAGCCGGGCCACGTGGTGTCGTTGCGGAAGCGGTAATAGTTCAGGCGGGTTTCGGTAATCATGGTCGGGCTGAGGGTGTAAGTGGTGCCGATGCCGCTGGTGGTTTGGGCGTCGGTTGAGATGCGTTGGGAGGTGTTGTAGACGAGGTCGACGACGTCGAGATTGGGCGTGAAGGAGGTCCGGGTGTTGAAGCTCCAGTTGAAGAACATCTTGAAGCGGCTGGAGAATTGTTGGTCCATGCGGACGCTGTAATTGACCCAGTCGACGGTTTTCTGCCGGGCGAGTTGGAGATTGCCGGAAACGCCGTTGACCAGGGGAGAGCCGGGGAGATTGGGCAGTTCCCAGACTTTCTGGCTGAGGAACTTGGTGGCTACGGGGTCCCATTGGGCTTTGGGAATGATGTTGCCTGGGTAGGGGGAGCGGGACCAGATGCCGTTGGCTACGGTGGTGGTACGGGGATCGAAGATGGCGTTGACGCCGGGGCGGCCGCCGTAGTTGAAGTTGCCGTTGAGTTCTTCGGCGGTGGGGACGCTCCAGGAGATCTGTTCGCCTTGGCGTTCTTTGAGGTACTGGCCGGCGACCATGAAGAAGCTCTTGTTGCGGCCGTCGTAGAGTTTGGGGATGAAGACGGGGCCGGAGAGGTTGAAGTCTGGCTGGTAGAAGTGGAGGCTGTTGCCGGTTTGTTCGAAGCGGGCGGGTTGCATGAAGCGGCGGTGCTGCATGGGGCCTTCGCGGAAGAGGAGGCCGGCGCCGCCGTGGGGCTGGTTGGTGCCGCTTTTCTTAACAATGACGATAGCGCCACCGGCGGAGTGGCCGTATTCGGCGGGCAGGACGGTAGTGATGACCTTGGCTTCGGCGATAGTGCTGAGGATGGTGTCCGTGGTGTTGTTCCCGCTGGGTTGGACGCCGTACATGCCGTCTTCGAAATAGCCGATATTGCCGGTGGCACCGCCGTTGATGGAGAAGCCGCCGAGGGAGCCGGCGTAGGCGAGGCCGCTGGTATTGACGCCGGGGGTGAGGTAGAGGACGGCGCGGACGTGGCGCTGGTAGAGGGGCATGCGTTGGAAGAACTCGCCGGTGATGGCGGTGCCGGTGGAGGAGGTTTCGGTTTCGAGGAGGGGGGAGGCGGCGGAGACCTGGACGGACTCGCTGACGGAGCCGAGTTGCATGGCGGCATTGATCGGCAGGATGGCTCCGACGCGAAGTTCGACGCCGTCGCGGATGAAGCTTTTGAAGCCGGGGGCGGTGAAGGTGAGGCGGTAGGTTCCGGGACGAAGGAAGGGGAGGCGGTAGAGGCCTTCGGAGTTCGAGGTGGTCGTTGCCTCGAAGTTATTGGCGACGTTGACGGCGGAGACTTGGGCGCCGATGACGATGGCGGCGCTGGAGTCGGTGACGGTGCCGGTGAGGGTGCCGGTGTCCTGGGCGAGGGCGGCGGTCAAGGAGCAGAGCGCGAGTAAGTAGAGGGGAGCCCGCATGGTGAGTTTCCTTCGGGGGTGGATCGGGGGAACTCTATCACACTGGCCGGTCGAGTGTAAGGCGGAGGGAGGTTACGACGTATTCTCGCTGCTTACCGGCGTCTGACTGTAGCCCCAAAAGGGGTCGACGATGGTAAATTCGACGGGTCCGGAGTTGGGAATTTGATAGGAGCCATCCCCTGTCAGGTCGACCCGCACGGTGCATTTGACGTTGTCACTCACCGTCGGCCATCCGGGAGGCTCGAGATGATAAGGCCACCGGGGCAGGATTTGGAAATAGTGGCGTCCGTTCTCGTCACCCCACATGAAGTGGACTGAGTCGATGATGAGCGGGTCTCCTCCGGTGTGGACCATGGATTTCGGTCCGACTTGAACCGAGCATTCTGGTTGGTGAACCCCGGCGGGCGTCTTTGATTTGAAAGTAATGTCGAAGCGGGAGGAGGCCGTCGCGTTGTCGCAGTAAACCCGGAGCCAGCCGATGTTCCAGCATTCGAGCGAGAAGGACGAGATGATATTAAACAAAGCTCCCGTTTGTAAGTCGAGCCGGTTGACCCAGCCGCGGAAGGGTCCGAGAGACCATGGCTT
Source organism: Bryobacterales bacterium (assembly GCA_038220855.1). Taxonomy (GTDB): domain Bacteria; phylum Acidobacteriota; class Terriglobia; order Bryobacterales; family Bryobacteraceae. The sequence goes on from JBBRIO010000455.1 coordinate 4,193, forward strand.
TTCCGTGTTTCCGAGACTGTTGTAGTTGGCCCCGAATACACAGTGGGAGACGAATAGAGAGATGGCGCTCTCTTCGCCGAAGGCAATCAACACCCACCCGCCCAGAGCGAGACCGCCACCACAGACAGCAAGCACGGCCCCCATGGGAAGGCCGACGACGGTGGTAGATTCGACGGCCCCGACCGCGCAGGCCGCGGCGCCCAGGCTCATGAGGCCACCGGCGACGACGGATAGCGCGCCGACGAAAGTGGAGTAATCATGTCGCTGCGCGGCATCCTCCATCTCGACGGCCCCGCAAATGATATCGACCGAAGCGGAGATTGCGCCCACGACGAACGTCGCTTTCTTCCACGACTCCTTCATCACCGTCGAGGCAAACATCAAACCGAGGTCTGTGGTGCTCCCCACCATGCCGATGAGGGCGACTGCGGAATCTTTGTTGTCGGGCACGAGGCCAGCGTTAACGACCTCCTTTAGAGAGAGAGCGAAGTTAAGTATTTCTATGCCTTTCAGAAAGCGATCTCTGATCTCTAGAGTGCG
>JBBRIO010000456.1:0-4716 GCA_038220855.1 Bryobacterales bacterium
TCGAAGAATGTGGCGCGGAAACAGGCGATGGAAAAAGCCGTGGCGACCGGGCAAGTGACCGAAGAGATGTCGCGTGAGATGACTAAAGAGCAGCGCGAGGCCATGGAAAAGCAGGTGAAAGAACGCGCAGCCGTCATGTCGAAGAACAAAGAGCTGAATGACGCTTTCAACGCTGGCATGGAAAACCTGAAGAGCAAGAACTTCCAGGCGTCGGTCGAAGGGTTCACGAAGGCGGTGGAACTCGACCCGAAGCAGGTGGTGATTTGGGCGAATATGGCGGAGGCCTACATGGGCTTGGCCAATTCGAAGACCGGAGCCGAACAGGAAGCCGCGAATACCAAGGGCCTCGAAAGCTACGCCAAGGCGCTGGAATTGAAGGGTGACGATGCTGGCATGCACAACAACTACGCTCTTGCTCTGGCGAAAGTGAAGAAGTTTGACGAAGCCCGCATCGAGCTCGACAAGGCCGCCGCGATCGACCCTGCTAACGCCGGCCGATACTACTACAACATGGGAGCCATCCTGACGAACATCAATCAGATGGAAGCGGCCGCAAGCTCTTTCAAGAAAGCTCTCGAACTCGACCCGAACTACGCCGATGCCCACTATCAATACGGGATCTACCTGATTGGTAAGGCGCAGGTCTCTGCCGACGGCAAGATCACCCCGGTTCCTGGGACCGAAGAGTCGTTTCAAAAATACCTTCAGCTGAAGCCGGACGGCCCGTTCGCCGCCAGCGCCAAGAGCATGATTGAATCGATGGGAGCGAAGGTGGAAACATCCTTCAAGAACCCGAATGCGCCGGCAGCGAAGAAAGCCGCTCCGAAAAAGAAGTAACGAAACTCGTTAGGATAAAAGGGCGTCTTACTCGTAGGACGCCCTTTCTCTATTTATGATTAAGTATCTCATTGGCCTTCTGGTTTCGATTCTCGCGGTGGCCTTCATCCGCGCGGTGACGAGCCTGCTGATGAAGGGTGCCAAAGAGGCGCTGCAACAGGACGCGCAGCCGTCGGCATCTTCCCAGCAGCCACCGGAGCCCAGCACTCGACTGCGAAAGTGCAAGACATGCGGGACCTTTGCCCCAGAGACGCGGATGCTGCGGCACAGCACCCGGGAAGCCGACATCTTCTTCTGCTCCAAAGAGTGCGAAAAGAAAGAAGCCTAGCGCCCGTTGCGCAACAACTTCGCGGCCTGGGCGCTGAGTCCATTGAGTTGCCGCATCTCTTCCTCGGCTTGCTGTACGGACGTCTGAATTCTTGATAACTCGCCCGCGCCGGGGTCTAAGCCCAACTGTTCGGCCCGGCCCTGCACCCGCAAAGAGAGAGTCCGGTATTGATCGGTCACTTCGCGATAGCGTCGATTGATGCTCCCAAGCAGCAGTTCGCGCCGCCGGTTCAAGTCTTCCAGCTCCTGGGCGGTCCGCAGGGCTTTCGCCGAGTTAATCTCGGCTTTTCCGGCGGCCTCGCGGACCAACTTCTCGCTCGTTTCCAAACGCAACATTCGCTCGTTCTTTGCCTTCAATTCGGCCTCGGTGGCCGTTACCACCCGCTTGGAAGCCGCCAGCGATTCGCTTCGTTCGGTCAACTCCGCCGCTAGTTTTTCCCGCTCCTCCTTTTCCTGCGTCACGCCAGTCCTCGCTGCTTCCAGTTCGTTGCGGGCGGAAGACAGATCTTTTCGCATTCCCTCCAACGCCGCTCGCGCCTCCTCAATGACGCGGATGTATTCGGTCGAAAGCGGCGGGTGGTTGGACTTCTCGATCCGTCGGGCGGTGTTGTTTGCAGACGCTGACTCGGCCGGCAGTTCCGCTGGGCTCGCAACCGGAGCAGAGCCCGTCTGAGACGAGTCAACCCGGACGATCATCGCCTGTAGCTTTTGTTCGGCCACTGACCGATTGGATCGCTCTCGAAAAAGCGCGTCGGAAAGAGCGGCGACCACCACTAGCGCCACAGCAAGAACGACCAATATCCCTTTATTTTGCTTCATCGCCGCACCGAAAACCGCTGTCGATAATTCATCTCACATTCTGGCGCCGAAAGGCTAACCACGGCGCTCCGCCCTTGCCCCGTCGGCAGCGTCACGACGACGCTCCAATGTTCCCTGACGTGAGCGAAGACCCCCGCGACCCCTTCCGGGATCTCCGACAAACCGCGACAGATGACGGCCGAACCCCCGGTGGCTTCGGCCAATTGTTGCAGCCCCCGTTGATACGCCTCGTTGATGGGATCGACACGATAATGGACGTGGATCAACCAGAGCGGCGTCTCCGTGCCGAGCAACCCATCGGTTACTTTTTGCACTTTTTCTCGAATCAACTGGTCAGGAAACCGGCGGCTCAAATCGCGCGAATCGCTTGAATTGATGACGGGGTTGGTGAAGTCTTCGCGGTAGTTGTAGATGCTGCCATCGGTGCAAAACACGACGGCCACGCGTGCCGCCGACTTGTCGAGCAATCGATCCCCCAGCCTGGCCGCGTCCTCGACGGTTTCCAGCAACCCTGCCTTACCGCCGCCCGCGTAGGCCTGAATCGCGGCGATGATCGCGGCTTGGTCCCCGGAGGGATCGAGCAGCACACGCAGGCCGTCCTGGGCGCGCAGCACCGCGATCCAGGCGTTAGTCGGCATCTCGGCCACCGCGGTTTCCAGGGCCGTACGAGCCGCCTCAGGGAACGCCGTATCGCCCGAAAAGTCCAAGACCAGCAGCACCACCAGGTCGCTCGACGGACCCTTCATCCGTTGCACGGTGGTCGGCCTTCCATCAATGGTCGCTTCGATCCCGGCCGGGTCGCCTTTGGCAACGGACACCGGCACGCGCAGACGGGTCCGGGGGCCGGCACCGATCGGAGCCCCGAACGCCATCAGCAGCTGGCGCCGATTCAAAAGCTCAACCTCAATCCGACCTGAATCACCCTTCCGCCGCGGGAACCGATGATGCGCCCGGCGTTGGCGTTCGGCGCCGAGGTCGGACCGATTACGGGGTCCGGGTCCGCCCAGTTGGCACCATTGACGAAGTTGAAGCCGGTAGCCTGCAGTTCGAGAGCACGCTCGGTATCGATCACGATCCGCTTGGTCACCGACAAATCGTGCGCCTGATTAGGCGGATTCCGTAAGGTGGGATGCGTGCGGGGCCCAGCCCCCACAGTGAAATTTTCCGGGTTATCGAAAGCGGCCGGATTGAACCAAAGCACGGGGGATGGGTGCGCAACATGGGGATCGACGCCCGGGACCGTGTTCACGCGCAGCGCGTCCACCAGCCCGCCGGTGTTGTTGAACTGGGGACGCAGCGCGACCGCCTCTCCACCAAGCAGCGTCGTCATGCCGCTGATCGACCAGCCGTCCACCAGATACCGCCGCCAATCATCATACGCGAAGAGCGCTTTCTTCGAGCCGATCGGAAGTTCGTAGGCGTAGGAAAGCGAAAGCCGCTGGGGCACGTTGTAGGCCGTCAGCGACCATTCGTTCCGTCGATGATAGAAATCCTGGACGCCATAGGGCCCCGAATAGTCGTCTTCTTGCTTGGACGCCTCATAAGTCCCCGTCAACGCCAAACCATTCGACGATCGCTTCTCGATCCGGACCGAGCCGGAGTTCCGCCGGTAGTTACCCGCGGGCCAGGCGCTGTAGATATCGAAGCGCTGATACTGAGGATACGGTCGGAGTTGCCGCCGAAATCCTTCGTTATTCAAATCGTCTCGATAGCTTAGATTCTCGAGCGGAATCGCGTTCGGGTTCGCCGCGCTATTGGAAACAAAAAGTCGTTGGCCACGGGAATGCGCGAGCGTCACCGCGACGATAACCTGCCCGGGAAGTTCCCGTTCGTAGCTCGACGAAGCCGACTGGTAGAGCGGCTGGGTGGCGGTGGGCTCCACGAGGTCCGCCACGGTATCATTGGCCGCTCCCGGGGAAAGGTCCGGCAGCGGTCGCGGCAAGGCAGGTAAACCGTCGCGCAATCGCAAGGCCGGGGCGAGTTGCGTATTCGTCGACAGGTACGTTGGGGTACCCAGAAAGCCTTGTGTCCCCCACTGCGAAGTGTAGAGCGGTACGGCCTGATAGCTCACGCCGTAGGCGCCCCGCACGACGCTCTTAGGGTTGCCGGTGGGGTTCCAAGCGAAGCCGAGGCTGCCCCCGGGTCGCACCCGCACCGGCTGTGCCGCGCCGCCCGCCACCAACGCTCCTGGTCGACCGTTGACCGGGTTAATCGCATCGAGCCGCACGGTCGAAAGCCGGTTGAATTTTTCCACCCGCGGCGTCGAGACGTCCATGTTCACACTCATCGAAACGTTCAGCCGCTTGGTAACTTCATACTGATCGCGTAAGGAGCAGCTCACGATGCTCCGCCGCCAATACGAAGGCGCGGGCACGACGCTGGCCTCAGCATACTCGGCGGCACCAAGCAGGTAGCTGGCAAACGAGGATCCGGTGTTGTTTATGCCCGGCAACGAGGTCAGGCCGGGGCCGAACCGAAAGGTCCCGGCCGGATACTGGGGTAGAAACGCATGAACCTGGTAGCGAGTGAACCGGACCACACCGCGCAGGCTATGCGAACCCTGCCGGGTGGAAAATCCGTCGGTCACCGAATAGGTCGTGTTGACGGTCAACTGCACCGGGTTTACTCGGCCCATCGCCAGATAGTTGCCCAAAAACCGATACGCCGGAAACACCTCTCCGGCTCGACTCGCATCGCTGCGGTCGGTGGCCGCTTCGACAGTCAGTGTATTCA
>JBBRIO010000457.1:0-4712 GCA_038220855.1 Bryobacterales bacterium
GCGGCGTGCGATGGCGGCCAGCGCCGAATCACGGTAGGGCGATTCTGTTAGTCCTACGCCGAAATCAATTTCCTTAAAAACTGTGTAAAGCACGCGCGGATCCGCCGCATCAATCAGGAAAATATCATAGAAGCCGAATGCCGTCTGATAGCGATGGAAGGTGGGATGGAAACGAGCGTGCGCCTGCCCGTAGGCGCCAGGGGCCTCCAGCAGACGATCCTTGGCGCCCACGCGATGAGGATTGGCGGCCAGAAAGAGATGCTGTAGAGCGATCGTGCGCCCGTCACGGGGGAACCAATCGGCCGCGGCGTTGCCAAACTGCGCATGATAGGCCTGCAGCGACCGCACCTGCTGCGGTGTGGCGGCCGGGGTAGCGCGCCATGCGGCTCGAAAGTGGTCCAGTGCTTCTATCACGCTCTCGTCGACGGAGAGCGCTTTCACGTGGGTGCCAAGATCCTCGAAATAGCGTTCCACTTGACGCGCCCGGGTTTGTCTGATGGCGGTGAGCCGATCAGAAGTCGCGCTTTCAAGCGCGGCCGTCGCAGCAGCCGACGCCTCCCAGCCGGTAAGCGCGATGGCCACAAGGCCAAAGAGGACGAACACCGTTTGCAACTTGGCCCGGTATGATCGAAACATGTTGGATGACCACCATTTTAGCGGTTCACCAACAGGCATAACTTAACCGACGCCCGGCTTCTGCCACTCGCTCGAGAGGGACGCGTCCAGAGGAGGTGTTCTCGGACGGTAGCGAACGGAAGACAGCGGATCCGAGTCGGGATGCAGCTGGAGCTTTGGAGAGTTCCGCTGTATGCGGAAAATCCTCCGCGTCCACGCCAGTGTGCAACACCAACCAATCAGACGCGGTTCAGATGGACGGAGTCGCGGGGTCGGTAGGTCACCGATTCCCGCCCCCTGCATCGGCAGGTTCGGCGCCCGGGCATCCAGGAACTCACCGAAGAAACACATCCAAGGAAACGACCGAATCCTGAGTGAAAACCGATAACGTTCAAGGGGGTACGGTGGTGCCTCCCCCCCCCGGGTAGCATTTGGGCCCGGCTAAAAGGTTAGCCCGGAGTGCAAAGGCCCGTATTTCGGCCAAGTAGCCCATCCCTCGCGGCTCCGGGTCCCCGCGGAGCCGCACTTGGCCGTTACGCCGGCACATCCAACAAACTCACCGGCTCCACCCGTTCCCGCACGTTCATCTCATGCCGAAACCGCGTCGATGCCTCGTACGCCGCCTTCCTCGACCGCATAATCGACCCCAACGGACGGTGCGCCGTCACCCCCCGCCAAGGGTTGAACGACAGCACATCATCCCCGTAAACCCGCCGCCCCGGGCTGTAAGCCTCCTGCGCCGGAAACCAAATCGTCCCCAACGTCAAAAACGGCGACTCCTCGCTCGACCACTCCACCGACGCATCTTCCACCGGCATCGTCTCTAAGTCCAAACACATCTGCACCCGCAACGTATACGCGGCCCCCTGCAGCCGAAAAAACTCGACCACCAAATCCCGGTACACCGAATCATTCTCCCCAATCTCCACCGCCTGCCCGGTCAACGCCTTCACGTTCTCCGACTCCGGTGCCAAGCTCATCTTCCCCACATAGCGCCCAAACCGCAGCGCCGCCATCGTATGGAAAGTCTCCCCTAAAATATGGTGCGCCGTCGCCCCCACTGCCTCCAGAGTCCGATTCGGAAGCCCCACCGCTTCCAGCACCGCCGCCGCCGCGTTCGCAATCTCCGGCACCACTATGGGAGCCGTCTCTTTGCGCGCCACCCGCTCCTCCATGTCCCGTTGAAAAGCCATGTAGGCCACCACCGTGCCGAACGGCAATATCGGCAGATTGGCCATCACGATATCCTGCGTCCCGGCCCCCTCCACCCCCATCACCTTCACCGCCATCCCCTTAATCGTTCTCTCCCCATCGACATGCATGTTCCCCGGCGCACTCGATAGCCGGGCCACCACCTCATAGCGCTTGCCCGGCGTGAAGATCCCCTGCGTCAACTCATCCGGCAGGTCCGGTCGCACCGTCAATACCCCCGTCAAAATGCCATGGCTCTTGGCATGGGCGTTCCGCAAAGCATGGCGATGCTGGTCAAAAACCGCCCCGCCGACGCGCCCCATCGACTCGACTATCGAGGCAATCTGAGCCGCCTCGTTCGGCTGCTCCACTTCTATCCCGTCATCATACAGAACCCACGGTCGCGTCATAATTCCCTCTCCCATACCTTCCCGTTCTTGGCTAACATCGCAAACTCCGCAATTCCGACAATCCCTGGCTCACCGCCAAAATAGGCCCGGTCCGCTAAGCTGGAAACACCGTCCAACCCAATCACTTTCAAGTGCCGCTTCGCGTCCATGGCAAATCCCACCGCATCCGCGTCCGCCGCCAACAGCGCATCCCCGGTCGCCCCCGCCAAAATCGCCACCGCCTCAAACAAAACCGAAGGTGCCGCCGCCAAAGCCGCGTCCACCGGCCATCGCTTGCCCCCAGCGTCTTCCGCTCCGCCCGCCTGTAACCCAATCCGCGTCACCATCGCCCCTGCCGCTGCCAGCTCAGCCTCCAGCTTGGTCCACACCGTTCCGTCAAACCCCGGCCCCAGCAAGATTCCTACCCTCCGGCCCTGCAACGTTGGCTCGTACCGTCCGTACAAGCGGACCGCCGGGCTCAACGCCACGTCTTGCGGCACCCGCGCCGGTCGCACCGTTTCCCCCTCGCCCTCCATCCCTAGACCCTGCGCCACCGCCTGTCCCAGCCCGTAGTCAATCAGATTCAAATGCCCCAACATCCGCTTCCGAATCGAGATTGTCTCAACCTTCCCCAACTCAAACGTCAAAGCCATCCGCATATGCTTCTGTTCCTGCGGCGTCACCGATCGGTAGAACATCCGGGGTTGCGAGTAATGGTCGGCAAACGATTCGGCGCGAATGCGAACCTTGGTATCCACCACCGGTGCCTCGTACGTATGAAAACCACGCAGGAGCGACTCCCTCGGCCCCGCCGGGTCAAGCGAATTCGGCTCATAGTTCACCCGCCCTACCGGAATCTCCATCTGCATGTGCCCGTCTCGCTGGCCATTCGCCATCGGGCATTGCGGCCGATTAATCGGCAATTGATTAAAATTGGGTCCTCCGAGCCGAATCAATTGCGTATCCAGATAAGACATCAACCGTCCCTGTAAAAGCGGATCATCGCTGAAGTCAATCCCGGGAACAACATGACTCGGACAGAACGCCACCTGCTCGGTCTCGGCAAAAAAATTACTCGGGTTGCGGTCCAGCGTCATCTTCCCCACCATCTCAAGCGGAACCAACTCCTCCGGCACCAACTTCGTCGCGTCCAGGACGTCGAAATCCAGCGAATCCGCCATCTGCTGGTCAAACATTTGGAAGCCCAATTCGAACTCCGGAAAGTGCCCCATGGTAATTGCTTCGTACAGGTCCCGGCGATGGTAGTCCTGGTCCGCCCCGCAAATCTTCACCGCCTCATCCCACAGCACCGCGCTCGTTCCCGTCACCGGACGCCAATGGAACTTCACAAACTGGCTCTCCCCGGCGGCATTCACGAGGCGAAACGTGTGTACCCCGAACCCCTCCATCATCCGTAAACTGCGCGGAATCGCCCGGTCAGACATCGCCCACATTATCGTATGCATCGCCTCCGGCATCAGCGAAATGAAGTCCCAAAACGTATCGTGGGCCGATCCCGCTTGCGGGTATCCCCGATCAGCCTCCATCTTCACCGCGTGAATCAGGTCCGGAAACTTGATCGCGTCTTGAATGAAAAACACCGGGATGTTGTTTCCCACCAAGTCGAAATTCCCTTCGCTCGTATAGAACTTCACCGAGAACCCGCGAATGTCCCGGGGCAGGTCCACGGAACCGCTCCCGCCCGCCACCGTCGAGAACCGCGCAAAGACAGGAGTCCGGACCGCCGGGTCAGCTAAAAACGCCGCCCGGGTCACCGCTTTCATGCTTCGGTAGGGTTGAAAGTAGCCGTGTGCGCCAGAGCCACGCGCATGAACGATTCGTTCCGGAATCCGTTCGTGATCAAAGTGGGTGATCTTCTCTCTGAGGATAAAATCTTCGAGGAGCGTCGGCCCGCGCGCACCGGCGCGTAGCGAGTTCTGGTTGTCGGATACCGGAACTCCCTGGTTGGTCGTAAGAGTAGCACCGTCATTCGTAGGAGCTTGGTGTGTCTCCCCGGCATCTCGCTTCGTCTTCTTCATCCACTTCGACTTTGCAACTGAAGCACCAATCCCGTTCCGTTCAAACGGCCCTCGAACTGCTCCTTTGTCTGCATGGACTACGACGAAACAGCAGCAGTAAATCACCTGATTGAACGACTTAAGGACGGCGAACTCGGCTTCACCGCGGCGTCCGAAGATGCCACCGATCCGGACCTTAAGGCTAGCCTTCTCCGCTACGCCAACCAGCGGTCCGACTATGCGGAAACTTTGCAATTGATCGTGGAGGAGGCCGGAGAAAAGGCCGAATATGCGGGAACCTTCGGGGCTACCCTGCACCGAGGGTGGATCAACCTGAAAGGGGCCATGGCAACCCGCGATGATCTTGCCATCCTCGAAGAATGCGAGCGCGGCGAAGACACGGCACTTGCTCACTATCGCAAGACGCTCGAGCAGAATCTTCCTTCAGAGGTGCGTTCTATCCTTGAGAAGCAGTACCAGGGCGCAGAGCGTAACCACG
>JBBRIO010000458.1:0-4711 GCA_038220855.1 Bryobacterales bacterium
ATCCCACCACCGGAATCTTCACCGCCTTCGCCGCTTCGTAAACCAACCGCAGCGCAATCGGCTTAATCGCCGGACCCGACAATCCCCCGTACCCGTTCCCGATCCGCGGCCGCCGCGTCCGCGCGTCAATCGCCAAACTCACAAACGTGTTCACCAGGCTGATCGCGTCCGCCCCCGCCCGCTCCGCCGCCAGCGCGATCGGTTCAATCTTCGCCACGTTCGGCGACAGCTTGATAATCAGCGGTCGCTTCGTCAACCGACGCAGCCGACCCACCAAATCCTCCAGCATCCCCGGATCGGATGAAAATACAATCCCCCCGTGCTTCGTATTCGGGCACGAAACGTTCAACTCATACCCTGCCAACCCCTCCTCCCCATCCAACACCCGCAGCACCTCCTCGTAATCCTCCGGCGCATAGCCAAACACATTCGCGATAATCGGCGTCTTCAGCCCCCGCAGCGCCGGTAGCTTCTCCGCCACAAACGCCCTCACCCCAATGTTCTGCAGGCCGATCGAATTGATCATCCCCGCCTCCGCCTCCCAAATCCGCGGTGGCTTGTTCCCGTCCATCGGCTCCCGCGACAACCCCTTCACCACAATCCCGCCAATCGCGTTCAAATCCACGAGCGAAGCAAACTCAATGCCATAAGCAAACGTCCCCGATGCGGCCAATACAGGATTTTTTAGTCGAATTCCGCACAAATTCGTCGATAAAGAGGAAGAGGTCATCGTAGAGGTCAAACTCCACCTTATCAGGACTAACGATTGGCTAACGATCAGCCAAGCTTGCCGGCGAACTAGGGTATTCGTCGGATAGGCCCGGCCGTGTTTTCGGTCAAAGCTTAGTAGAGGAATAGCAGCGTCACAGTGGAACCCAAAATCCAACGGTCGCAAACCGCGAAGTATCGTTCGCTAGCCACGAAATTTTTCCTGTTCACCGCGGGGCTAATGGCGTGGGTAGTGCTCGTAGTCGTAGCCTACGATCACATTAACGGCACCTTGAGTCTCGGCAAAAGCGCGATCCTCCTGGCTGTCGTTTTTGTCATTGCCGCCTCGCTTTCTTTGATTACGGTACGTTTGCTCGTCAAGCCCATCGAGACTCTCGAACAAGGCTTGCTCGCCGTTAGCCGCGGCCAACTCCGCCCCATTCGCTACCGCAAGTCCGGTGACGAAGTCGAGTTCCTCGCCCAAAGCTTCAACCAGATGATCGAGATGCTTGGCAAGCAGCGCCGGGAAATTGAACAGCATCAGGAACTGCTCGAACAACGCATTAAGCAGCGTACCGAAGCCCTCGAAGAATCCATGCAGCATGCCTTGGCCGCCAGTCGCGCCAAAAGCGAGTTTCTCGCCAATATGTCGCATGAATTACGCACGCCCATGAACGGCTTCCTCGGTATGATCGAGCTCGTAATCGATAGCTCTCTGACCGCCGAACAACGGGAGCAACTCGAAACCGCCCAGCGCAGCGCCCTCTCTCTGTTGCAACTCCTCAACGACATCCTCGACCTCTCGAAAATCGAGTCCGGTCGTATGGTCCTCGAACAGATTCCGTTTAACTTGCGCCTGCTCGTCAAAGACTGTGTTCGTTCCCACGCCACCAAGGCGATGCAGAAGGGAGTGCGACTTGTCATGGATATCGAACCCGAAATGGCCAACCAGTTCACCGGTGACCCGCTCCGCGTTCGGCAGATCCTGCACAACCTACTCAGCAACGCCGTCAAGTTCACCAGTGTCGGTCAAGTCACCGTCAGCATCCGGGCTGGCGAAGTCGATCGCGACGGGGCTCTGGAAATGCTTCTCACCGTCGCCGATACCGGAATGGGGATCGCCGAAGAAAAGCTCCCTCTGATCTTCGAAAAGTTCACCCAGGCTGACGGCAGTATCACCCGCCGCTTCGGCGGCACCGGACTCGGCCTCGCCATCACCCGGAAGCTGGCCGAAATTCACGGCGGTGGCGTCACCGTCACGAGCCAACTGGAAGTGGGTAGCGTTTTCCGTGTTACTTTGAAGCTTCGACCGGCGGAGACCGCTGTCACCGCCGAACCCGACTCACCCCCCCGGGAAATCGCCCTAGCCAAAGGACGAATCCTCGTCGTCGAAGACAATCTGGTCAACCAGAAAGTGATTCAGGGCCTACTTAAAAAACGCGGATACTCGACCGCCGTCTCGAGCGACGGAGCGCAAGCGTTGGCGCTGCTTGACTCCACCTCGTTCGATCTCGTCCTGATGGACGTCCAAATGCCCGTCCTCGACGGCCTCGAAACCACCCGGCGCCTGCGCGCCTCCGAACGGTGGCGCGAGTTGCCGGTCATCGCCATGACCGCCCATGCCATGAGCGGCGACCGGGACCGCTGCCTCGATGCCGGCATGGATGAATATCTCACCAAGCCGATCAACTCTCGCGAACTCTACTCGACGATTGAAAAATATCTGATCGAAGCTCAAGCTGACCGAAAGTCCTCGCGCTCATCGAGCGACGAAGCCCCTTTGCTCGACCCACGCTTCACTTCGAGCTTCCTCCCCGACGGAACCAACATCGTCGACAACATGGTCCGCCTCTTTCTGCAACTCGCCCCCGAACGTCTCGAAAGACTGCAACATGCCGCTCTCTCGAACGAGGCCTCTATCGTTGCCACCGAAGCCAAGCTGGTCGAATCGGCCGCCACCAACATCGCCGCCAAGCTGGTTGCCGATCGCGCCCGGCGTCTCGAAGAGGCCGCCCAAGCCCAGGACCCCGCCGCCATCCGCCACTCTCTCCTCCTGCTCGAAAGCGAAATCGCCCGCCTCAGCCGCCACAATGAGCAGGCGCTTGCTCGCTCAGCGCAATAATCCGCTCCCACAAGCGCCCCATATCCTCCTGCGTCGTCGCCAGGTTCCCCACGGCCACCCGTAGCGTAAACTCCCCCCGCAAAATCGTCTGCGAAATGAAAAAGTCGCCGCTGCGGTTGATCTCCGCCGCAATCCACCGATTCTCCGCCGCCGCCGTCACCTCGAAACGAGCGTCGGCCTCCTCCTGCTCGAAAGCGAAATCGCCCGCCTCAGCCGCCACAATGAGCAGGCGCTCGCTCGCTCAGCGCTATAATCCTAGTCCACAAGCTGTCCATATCCTCCTGAGTAGTCGCCAAGTTCCCCACGGCCACCCGTAGCGTAAACTCCCCCCGCAAAATCGTCTGCGAAATGAAAAAGTCGCCGCTGCGGTTAATCTCCGCCGCGATCCACCGATTCTCCGCCGCCGACCCTTTCTTCCGAAAACAAACGGTCGAGAATGGTGCCGGGGCTGTCACCTCGAATCGCGCGTCGGCCTCCACCATCCGCCGCAGCGACTGCGCTAATTCAATCTGCCGCCGCAACTCCGAAATCAACCCCTGTCGCCCAAAATACCGCAATACAAACCAAACCTTCAGCGCGCGGAACCGTCGCCCCAACGGCACCCCGTAGTCCATCAGATTCACCGCCCGAGGGTCCTCGCTCGTTCGCAGATACTCTGGCGTGACCGAAAACGCGCGCCGCAAAATCTCCGGGAAACGGGTATAAAACGCACTGCAATCCACCGGTACAAACAGCCACTTGTGCGGATTCACGACATACGAATGCGCCCGCTCCGCCCCCTGAATCAGATGCTGAAACTCCGGCAGCAGCAGCGCCGCGCCGGCGTAAGCCGCATCAATATGCACCCATATATTGTGCGCGGCGGCAATCTCCACAATCTCCGCCAACGGGTCCACGCTCGTCGTCGAGGTCGTCCCCAGGCTCGACACAATACAGCAAGGCGTATACCCAGCCGCCACGTCCGCCGCAATCTGTCCCGCCAATTTCCCCGCATCCAATCGGAACGCCCCATCCGAAGGGATCTTCACCAAATTATCCAGCCCAATCCCCACCGCAATCGCCGCCTTGTCTACGCTCGAATGCGCCTGGTCCGAACAATAAACCCGCAGCCGTTTCGTCAATCCCAGCCGCCGGGAATCAGGATCCGCCATCTCCCGCGCCGCGGCCAACGCGTGCAGCGTGCTAATCGACGCCGTATCAAAAATTTGACCAAAATAGTCGTCCGGCAGCCCGCTCCACTGCCGCAGCCAAGCCAACGCCACCTGCTCCAACTCCGCCACCGCCGGCGACGCCACCCAGTTCAATCCGTTCGCATTCAGCGCCGCCGCCAGCATCTCCGCCAGCACCCCCGGCACCGATCCCGTCGACGAAAAATAATTGAAAAAACGGGGGTGATTCCAATGCCCCATCGCCGGCAGAATCTGCGTTTGAAAGTCCGCCAGCAACTGCGCCAGCGGTTCGCCCTCCTCCGGTCCCTGCGCCGGCAGTCGGTCGATCAAGTCTCCCGGCTTCATGTCCGCCGTCACTCGGTACCGTCGCGAGTTGGCCAGGTAGTCGGCGATCCACTCGATCGCATCCAACGCCACCGGGCGAAACGCTTCTACGTCGTGCCCCATCAGATGCCCTTCAAGTCCGCCTGCATCTCCGGCAACCAACTCGGGAACCAGCCCCGAAACATCTCGCGGTGCGCTTGCAACGCTGAGCCCAGTCGCGTCGGAGCCACCACCGCCGGGAAACCCCGCAGCGCCAGCGCCTCCTGCACCCCCAACGGTGTGGGAAACGGGACGATCTTTTCAATAAACACCGCCAGTCGCCTCCCCAGCCCCACGACGCCAACTGCGTTGCCGAACCTCACCGCCCCGTCCAAGCCCACAAACAAAT
>JBBRIO010000459.1:0-4702 GCA_038220855.1 Bryobacterales bacterium
AGGGGGCGAGACTTGGGGTGGGTTGCGAGGCGGGAGGAGGAGAGAATGGGGTGGTCCGCTGGGGGCGGACCAATTGGATGGGTTTGGCTACGCCAGGGAACCGTGGCGGCGACGCTTATAGAAAGCCATGGCCAATAAACCGCTCGAGAGGAGAATGACGGTGGCCGGTTCAGGGGTGTCGGAGGCAAAGGCAGTGAGGGAGAATTGGAGGTCTGAATTGCGTGCGCCGGTGGCGGGGTTAGGGGCCAATCCACTGAACTGGATGACGCCGTCAAGATACCAGTTTCCGCTGTTGTTGGAGGCCGAGAAGACGATGGGCGCGGAGGTACCGACTTGCGAGGAGCCGGTTGGTTGGGACGCATAGAGAGTAGTGGAGGTGAGAGGCTGGAGCACGGTCAGCCCGGTATCGAATTGGAGTTGCGTGACGCGGATGGTCGTAGGGGGGACCACCGAAGGTTCCACGCGGACGCTGGCATTGATGGTCCAGGTTGAGCCGGGGTTGAGGGGGCCTCCACCGACCGGGTTGAAACTGGAAGTGTAGGCGGTGCCGGTGGAGCCCCAAACGGTAGTGTAGGCGGTGTTGGTGGCCTGGTTATATCCGACGCGGAACTGTTGCTCGAGGTTGTTGGACCAACCATTGATGCTGGGGGAGTACCTGTACTGGGTACCGGCGGTGATCGAGGCGACGTTGGCACCTGTGCCGATTTCCCAGCCGGCTGCTGCGTTGCCCCGGGCTCCGGCCTGAATGATGCTGGCGAACGAGAAGTCGGTTGCCGCGAGCGGGGCGACCGTGAGGCTGAGGGCGAATAAAGAAGCGGTAAAGATGCGTGGGCTGATCATGTCGAGTCTCTCTTTGGCGAGTACAGAATTTGTTGTCTATCCTAAAGATCGGGAGAGATATGTACTGGCCGCATAGAGTGACCTGCTTAGAGCCCTTTGGGAAAAGGGGTATCTAGCACCTGCTTTCCATCCTATCGGCCGGTGGAAAGGCGGGTAATGGTGATGGCTCCCGCGAAGCAGTTTTCCACGTCCAGGCCGGGGGTGGCGGTGCGGGCCAGGTAGCGGCCGGAGTAGAGAAAGTGCTCTCCCTGGCGGGTGAAGGCGACGTCGAGGGGGCCGGGGTCTATGTCGCAGTTGATGAGTTGGACGGATTGGGGGGCAGCGACGGGGTGGGGGAGGTTGACGTTCCAATAACTGCCCTGGCGGGGCGGGGCGGCGAAGATTTGCTGGAGGGCTCGTTTGGCGAGGGCGACGGAGGTCGGCCAGTCGTCGGGATGGGGTCGGCGGTGAAACTGGGAGATAGCGATGGCAGGGACGCCGAGGAGCGCGGCCTCGCGGGCGGCGGCGACGGTGCCGGAGGTGTAGACATCGGCCCCGAGATTTCCGCCGTGGTTGATGCCGGAGAGTACCCAGTCGAAGGATTGGTCTAGACCGCGAAGGGCGACGCGGACACAATCAGCGGGGGTGCCGTCGAGATGGAACTGGCCGGGGGCGAGTTCGGTGAGGCGGAGCGGGGAGAGGGTGGAGACGCGGTGGCCAACGTAGGACTGTTGAGAAGAGGGGGCGAGCAGGGCGACTTCGCCGAAATCGCCCGCTGCTAAGAGTAACGCCGCCAAGCCCTGTGCGTCGAACCCATCGTCGTTGGTTACTAAGATGCGCACGCTAGGCTACGGTGTAGGTATCAATGTGATTGGACAGGTAGCGGTCGAGGGCCATTTTGTTTTTCGAAGACAGTGCCTGGGAGAGGTCGAGCATTTCGGGCTTTTCGAGCGGTTTGAAGGCGCGGGCCATCTGCGAGTTTTCGAGGATGTGTTCGAGTTTTGGCATGCCAAGGACGGCTCCGGCGACCGGGAGGGAGAGCGAGTAGTAGAGCAACTTTTCCGACGGGACCTGACCGACGAGGCCATCGGCACCGAAGATTTTCATGGCGGTGACGCCGATCTTCTTGCGTACGGCGACGGGGAGGGCGACGGTTTCGAAGCTGGACTTCATTTCCGGGTTGATGATCATGCCTACGGGTCCGGGTTTCATGCCGACCAGAGCGGCGTTGAGGGCCATTTGGGTGACATTGAAATCGTGGCGTTCGAGGGCGAGTTTGAGAACGGCCGGATCGGTGTGGCAGGTGATGCCGACGAAGCGGATCATTTTCTGATCGCGGGCTTTGTAGAGCGTATTGAGAACGCCGTCTTTGGCTTCGATGGCGGCGAGGTCGTCCTCGCCCATGAGTTGGTGGATGTGGACGGTGTCGATTTGCGAGGTTTGGAGGCGCTTGAGGCTGCCCTCGAGGATGCGCATGGCGTCATCGCCTTTACGCTGGCCGATTTTGGTAGCGAGGAAGACTTCTTTCCGCCGGGTGGCCATGATTTTGCCGACGCGGGTTTCGCTGAGGCCGGAACCATAGTTGTAGGCGGTGTCGATATAGGTGACGCCGGCATCAATGGCGCGGTTCATGGCGGCGAGGGCGGCGTCTTCCTCTTTGTAGGACAGGAATCGGCTGCCGGCGCCCATGCCGACTACCGGGATGCGCACCCCGGTGGCACCGAGGACGCGGGTGGGGATCTTGCCGGGCTCGGCGGCGTGTCCGGTGGCGGCCACGAGGGCGGCGAGGGCGGAAGATTCAAGAAAGCGACGGCGGGAAATGCTCATAAGAGTTAGGCTCCTTGCTCAGCGGGGACGGGTCGGGAACTGGGCCAGCGCGGGGGAACCGCGGCGGACCGAGACAGTACGATGTTTGCCACTGCGGCCAGCACGACGAGGCTGGCGACGAGCGACTGGGCGGAGATGGTTTCGCCCGCCAGAGCCCATCCTAACAGAAGGGCGACGACGGGATTGACATAGGCGTATGTTGCCACCTTGGTGGGGGGCACGTGTTGTAAGAGATAGGTATAGCTGAGGAACCCTACGAGGGCTCCGACGATGGTGAGGTACGCGAGAGCACCGAGGGTAACGGAGGTGACCCGATCGAGCGACGGAGGGGTGAACAGGGTGCTCCCGAGCAAGAGAATGCCGCCGCCGCAGAGCATTTGCATGCCGGCGCTGGTGAAGTTGCTTTGTGGCCGAAGAGTCCGGGGCGAGAGAACGGTAGCCACCGCCCAGGTCAGCGCCCCGCCCAGGACCGCGAGCGAGGCGGTTTGGGCTTGGGTGGATCCTGCGAGGCTTTCCGGTTTGAGGACCAGGATGGCGAGGCCGACGAAGCCGCCGGCGAGACTGAGCAGGACGCGAATGCCGGGGCGGGTTTGGGTTTGGAGGAGGCGTTCGACGACCGCGGTCCAGAGGGCGATGGAGGCCATCAAGAGAGCGGCGACGCCGGAGGGGACATGCTTGGCGGCCCAACTGACGGCCCCGTGGCAGAGGACGAAGAAGAGAATGCCGAGCTTGGCGGCCGCGAACCAGTGGGCCCGCGTGAGCGGCTCCGAGGAACGGGCACGGCCGAGAATGAAGAGAATTAGACCGCCAAGAAAGAAGCGAAAACCTGCAACGAAAAATGGTGGCAGCGCCTGAACGGCAAAGCGAGTGGCTAGGAAGGTCGAACCCCAGATGAGGTAAATGGCCGTAAAGGCGAGGCCGATGCGCCAGAGGGGAGGGGACATTTGCGGGAAACTCCTTGGGGGAGCCCCGGCACTTAGCTAGACGGGAGAAGGCCGAAGGGCGATGAGATCGGTAGCAGCGCGGCTATGATAAAGATTAACATATGCGCATACTGCTTCTTTTGGTAATTTCGCGCACAACGGACACGCTCCGGCATGGCGGGATGGTCGAGTTCCTCGCCCGAGGGTGCCGTGCCTTCGCGGCCTGTGCGCTTTTGGGGATGACTCCGAGCTTGTGGGGGCAACCGCTCGATTGGCGTCCGGTGATGCGAACCTCGCTTGAAAGGATGGTCGCGAGCGATTCGAAAATGGCGGATTATTCGTTCGACCGGAGAGTGATTCGGAAAGAGTTTGAACACGACGGGAAGCTGAAAACGGAATCGAACATGCTGATGAGACCAGAGCGGGTGGAGGGGGTTTGGATCTCGCGGGTGATGGAGAAAGACGGGGCCCGGTTGACCGATTTCGAGCAGCGCCGGCAGGAGGAGACGATTCGGCGGAAGGTTCTAGAGGGCAAGGCGACTGGGGGGCGCCCGCCGAGTATTCTGGGCCGGGACAACGATGAATTGATCCAGGAGTTTCCAGAGGCGCTGGAGTATCGGCTAATTGGTGAGGAGATGATGGCGGGGCGGAAGGCGTGGGTGTTGGCGTGTCAGCCACGGGAAGGGTACAAACCCAAATCGATGCGGTCGCGATTTTTTGAAAAAGTTCGCGGCAGGGTTTGGGTGGATCAGGCCGATAAAGATCTGGTGCGAGTAGACGCGGAGGTCTTCGATACGATCAGCGTGGGGTTTGGGTTGCTGGGCCGGGTAGAGAAGGGGACGCGATTCATTTTGAACCGGGGGCGCGTGGCGGAGGGCCATTTTTTCACTGACAGTTCGCAAGTTAACTTTACAGCTAAGGTGCTCGTGTTCAAGACCTTGATTAGCGAAATTAAGACGCAGTTCTACAACTTCAAATTGAAGACCGCGATTGGGCCTGCGCGATAGACTGGGGGAATGGTGCGTCCTGAAAGACGCGTTGTTCTCACAGGTGCAAGTCCTGTCCGGGTAAGCGCCGGAGCGCCCGGTAGCAGACTCCCGGCGGGAGGAGAGATCCGACCGACCGAAGCGGAG
>JBBRIO010000460.1:0-4685 GCA_038220855.1 Bryobacterales bacterium
GGAAGAGTTTGCAATATCGGAAACACAAATTTGGGTTCTGGCGAAATCGGTCGAGCGCCGGTGCCTCTTAGAAAATGGGTGACGCGTTCCACCCCCTCCCCAGTGCTGGCGGAAATCAAAGCCACCGGCGCGCCGATCTCCTTCGCTAAAGCCGCCGGGTCAACGCTTCCGCCGCGAGCCGCTAGATCGTCAGCCATGTTCAACACTACGAGCGTAGGCATCCCCAAGGCCAGCACCGGAGCGGCCAGCACAAGATGACGTTGCAAATTCGTGGAGTCGAGAATCAGGATGATCGCGTCAGGCCTGCCGAGCGAAGCATTCGCACCCACTAAAACGTCGTGCGTTACCTTCTCATCTTCGGAACGCGGCGTCATGCTGTAGATGCCAGGAAGATCGACCACAAACAGGTCACGACCCTTTTCATCGCGAACCCGGCCCACGTGGTGCTCTACCGTTACCCCAGGAAAGTTCGCCACTTTCTGCCGCAGTCCCGTCAAACGGTTGAACAAGGTGGATTTACCCGCGTTCGGCGGTCCGACCAACGCGATGTAGTGGCCTGCCTTCCGGTTCACGGTCTGCGGTGCGGCCCCGTGGCAGCTCCCGCTATCGCTCATGTCAGTTCCGATTCCGACAGCGGCTCCGCCGAAATGTACAGCCGGCTGGCAGTGTCCCGCCGCAACGCTATGTCAGAACCGTCCACCCGGAATATTCGCGGATCCCCACCCGGCGCGCTGCCCGCCGCAACCACGATTGTGCCCGGCAGAAATCCCAACTCCATCAATCGCTGCGACATCTCTTCCGGCAGGTCCAATCGATGCAGGTACGCCCGGTCGCCGGTTCGCAATTGCGCCAACGTCTCGCCGCCGCCCTTGTTGAAACTGAGTTGCATCGCACTTTAAGGATAGGACCGTCATTAGCTGGTGTCAACCATACGCCTTGAAACGTTTTACTTCGATGCTACACTCAGAGGGCGAGTCGCCCGAGTCTGCGGCCAGCCAATCTCAGATGACTCCTGAATCTCTCGCCGTAACGATAGTCACTCCGTGTCTCAACGCGGAGCGTTTCATTGTCGAAACCATCGAGAGCGTGGTTCACCAGGACTATCCGAATTTCGAGTACGTCATACTCGACGGCGGCTCCACCGATGGGACCCTCGAAATCCTAACCCGATACGCTGCGCTCTACCCGAAACTCATTCGCATCATTTCAGAGCCGGACGCTGGGGCCTCCGACGCCATCGCCAAAGGCTTTGCCCTCGCCAATGGTGAGGTCTTCGCCTACCTGAACGCCGACGATACCTATTTCCCCGGTGCCATCCGCACCGCTGTTTCCCACCTGCGCGATCGGCCCGATCTCGCAGGTGTCTACGGCAACGCCTACTGGATCTCCGACAAAGGCGATCTCCTCGGTAGTTACCCCACCATGGCCTTCCATCCCGAGGATCTTGGCCGGGAGTGCTTCATCTGCCAGCCGACTTGTTTCGTCCGCCGCCAAGCCATCCGCGAAGTCGGCGGATTCGATCCCCTCTTACATTCCGCCTTCGATTACGATCTTTGGCTCCGTCTCGCGCGCCATCATCAACTCCTTCGCATCGACGCCCTGCTGGCGAATTCGCGAATGCATCTCGATAACAAGACGCTCAGCGGTCGCGGCACCGTTTTCCGCGAAGCGATCGCCTGCGTACAAAGGCATTTAGGATACGTCCCATTCCAATGGATCCACGGCTACTGCTCTTATCTGGTGGACGGTCGAGATCAGTTTTTTGACCCATTACGTCCCTCCTTCACTAAGTTCGCCTTCAGTCTCGTCTTGGGAACAGTCTGCAATTGGCGGCAACCGGTTCGCTATTGGCGCGAGTGGTGCAGTATCATGAGCCGTGATGCCTTTGTTCGCCGATGGAATAGCACTTGGATCGCTCGGCGCATGGGTATCCATATCAGATAATGTCAACTAAGAGAGCCCTTATCACGGGCGTCAACGGACAAGATGGCTCTTATTTAGCCGAACTCTTGCTCAGCAAGGGATACGAGGTCCACGGCCTCGTCCGACGCGTCGGGCTTGAGGCCCCGGAGCGTCGCTTAGAGCGGGTGCTCAGCTTCCGCGACCAGATGAAACTTCACCCGGCGTCCCTCGAAAGTTACGCTGCTCTCTATCAGGCGATAGCCAAGATCCGCCCGGACGAGTGCTACCACCTCGCCGCCGCCAGCTTCGTTAGCTACGAGTTCGACGATGAGTTTTCTACTCTCACAACCAACATCAACGGCACTCACTATCTGCTGGCCTCACTAAAGGACCTGGCCCCCCAGTGCCGCTTCTACTTCGCCGGCACCTCGGAAATGTTCGGCGCCGCCGAAGCCTCGCCCCAGGACGAAGCCACTCGCTTTCGCCCCCGTTCGATTTATGGGATCAGTAAGGTCGCCGGCTTCGAGCTTACCCGGAACTACCGGGAACGGTACGGTATGTACACCGCTAGTGGGATCCTGTTCAATCACGAATCGCCCCGTCGCGGTTACGAGTTTGTTACCCGAAAAATCACCAGTACCGTCGCCCGAATCCTCGCGGGAAAGGCTACCGATTTGCGTCTAGGCAACCTGGAGCCTCTCCGGGACTGGGGTGATGCCCGGCAATATGTCGAAGCCATGTGGCTCATGCTGCAGCAGGAAAAAGCCGATGACTTCGTCATCGCCACCGGCCGTCTCCACTCCGTCCAGCGGTTCGTCGAAATCGCCTTCTCAAGCGCCGGGCTCGATTGGCGAAAATTCGTCGTAGTCGACCAGGACTATTACCGGCCTGCCGAGAAAATTCCGTTGTGCGGTAATCCCTCCAAGGCAAAACGTCTGCTCGGCTGGGAAGCCACCACCGAATTCGCCCTTCTCGTCCGAGAAATGGTCGCCGAAGACTGCCGCCTCCTCGGCCTCACCCTACCCACCTTATGATCATCCCCCGTCGGACGCTCCTCGCCGCCCCCGCTGCTGCCTTCGCCGCCCCCGCCGCTGCCTTCGCCGCCCCTAGCCTGGCCCCCAAGCTGGCGGCCGCCATGTCCAGCACGGTCCTGAAGAAGGAACTAGTCAAGGAGCCCGTCAAAATCGCCTCGGTTGAACTCCTGCGCAACGGCCGAAGCTTTATCGTCCGCGTCCGTTCCACCTCCGGCCTCTCCGGCTATGCCGACGCTCACGGCAGCGTCATGAGTGTGGCCTATCCAATTTTGCTCAAGAAGGTGGCCCCTTCATTTGTCGGGAAGGATGCGCGCGATCTGGAATCGCTGCTCGAAGAAGTCTATCTGGCGAGCTCCAACTACAAGTGGCAGGGTCTGCCCTTCTGGGTCAGCGTCGCCGTCGTCGAAATTGCGATTCTCGATCTTCTCGGCAAAGTGTCCGGCCAGCCCATCGGCGCATTAATCGGAACACCCGGCCAGCGGAAGATCCCCGTCTATCGCGCCAGTTCCCATCGGGGCAACTCCGCCGAAGACGAGATCGCCTATCTCCAAAAGGTCGTAACCGAAACCGGTGCGACCGCCATCAAGTTCCGGCTAGGCGCCCGCATGCGCTTCGACGCGGAATCCACCCGGCGCGACTTGGCCCTCATCCCCCTCACCCGCAAGACCTTCGGACCCCGCTTCACCATTTACGCCGATGGCAATGGCTCCTATGACGTCCCGCAAGCCATTCGGATCGGCAAGGTGATGGAAGAGTACAAGCTTGCGTTCTTCGAAGAGCCCGTGCCGTTTGACTATTACGACGAAACTAAACAGATCGCCGCCGCCCTGAAAATTCCCATCGCCCTCGGCGAGGAAGAGGCCAGTCTGCGCGGTTTTCGCCGCATCATTGAGCAGGGCGTCGCCCGCGTTATCCAACCAGACTTGCTCTATTTCGGCGGCCTGATCCGTTCGATGAAGGTAGCTCGTATGGCCGCCGCGGCGGGACTCGAGTGCACCCCGCATATGTCCGACGGAGGTCTCGGCTTTCTCTACGTCGCACACTTCGCCGGGTGCATTCCAAACGCCGGCGCCCATCAGGAGTACAAGGGCGAGGACGACACCCTGCCCGTCCACTCCGCCACCAGTTCGCTCAAGAGCGAGAAAGGGATGCTCACCGTTCCCACCGGCCCCGGCCTCGGAGTAGAGATCGACCCCGCCTTCCTGGCCAAAGCTCAACTCGTCACCGCTTAGTTTTTGCAAGCGTCTCGACGTACTCCACCAGTCGCCGGACCCGCACTAAGCCGAGGTCCTTGTCGTCCTCGACCCGCCGGAAGACGGGCCCCCACACCGGCATCTCTCGATTTCCGTGGGCTGCCTGACTAGCAGTTTCCCCCATAATCATCTTTTCGAGCTCAGCTCCTGGAAACTTGCCGCCGCGCCGGGCCGCTAGCGTCGCCAAGTCGGGGATCTTCTTCTTCAGCGCCGGCCCTACCGGTCCATCGCCGCGACCGGCCATACCGTGGCACGACGCGCAATACGCAACGAACAGCTCTTTTCCATCGACGGAAGCAATCAGCTTGCGCGGGGATGAATCTTGCGCCGCCAGCGGCAGCCACATCGAAACAACCAAAACCAGATACCGTAAAGTTCGCATCGCCAAATCCCTCTGGCGTTAGTATATCCGGCATTCAACTAGAGGTTGCGCACAACTCCACGCAGTTTGTAGGGCAAGTCAACATTCTCCGGGTCAAGTTTCCTGAACTCGTCC
>JBBRIO010000461.1:0-4674 GCA_038220855.1 Bryobacterales bacterium
ATGCGGGAGGACTGTGCCGTTGGAATTCGAAATTCGTCATAGAATGTTGCGTAGCGGGGGTGCTTGCCGAGAGGAGTCTCGAAAGGCCGAATTTGCGTGTGGTCGTGAAGGGGGCCGGAGTTTGGGTGTAGACGGTCCGGAGGGACTAGCAGCCTTCGGAGTGGTCGTCGCCGGCTGGTACGGAGCGGGACGCGGGCCTAGCTTCCGGTCGAGTATGCCGTTTATCGTTACGTATTCCGGTATCGGCGATTCGGGCCGCTAAACGGTTGAATCAGTCTGGAAATTGATGGCTCGGGATGACCCGGGGTTAGTACGAACAATGCGGCCGAGAACAGGTCACGGCCGACGGGTCAAGAGAGTGTAATGATGGTAATGAGACGCGGACATGACATTATGCGAAAACGTTGACTGGTCGGAATGCCCGCTTGTGGAAACCAAGCCGGGCGTGCAGAGTGGCGCTCCTGTTCGGCGCGGGACACGCATGCCTGTCAAGGCGATTGTAGACAACTTCGACTATGGCGTAAGCGTCAGCGAAATCTCCGAACAGTTCGAGATCCCGTTGGACTGCATTGAGGCGGTCATGACCTACGCCGAGAGTCATCGCGTTGCGCATCCTGTTTGATAAGAACGTTCCGGTGGGCGTTCGGCGCTACCTTTCCGGCCATGAAGTCCGCACCTTCGTTGAAACAGGGTGGCCCATCCAACTCGAAAACGGCAAACTTCTGCAACAGGCTGAAATCGCGGGTTTCGATGTGATGGTCACGTCCGATCAAAACATCAGGTATCAGCAAAACCTCAAAGGCCGCAAGCTTGATTTGGTCGTCCTAGGCTCCAATATCTGGCCGATTGTGAGCAATCACGGGGCAGAGATCACAGCCCACTGCGACGCTGCGACGTCAGGAAGCTTTGCATTCGTTGCAATGCCGCTGCCGCCGAAGCCGCGCTGGCAAGAGGGAAGATAGTGTAACGGGTCACGATCTTTCTCCCGCCCGGAGCTGCCTGTTCCGGCGCGGGTGTAGGAGCGGAGGAAGGCGGCGGATGGCAGGGCTCGGGGAGTGAAGTCAAGCGAAGGGATTGACGAATTCGAGGCCGTCCTAGCGTTGATCCCACGCTGATTGGTGAGTGTTCGGATGCGGGCCTGGTTGGAGGGAAGTTCGCGGCGAGATGAGGGACGCTTTTGTTTCGCTGGTGACGGTGGACGGGCAGACTTGGTGGCGATCGGTGGCGGCGAATCCGATGGCGGACCCGGTGCAGGTGATGGCCGAGGCACGTCGCGTACTTGACTTGGCGGCTTAAGTTGAATTAGGAGGGCGGTTTCTACGACCGGACCTCGGATGTGCCTACGTTCGAAGAGATCGAGAAGATCGAGATTTAAGCCTCCGCATTGTGCGGACGGCTATCTGAGCCTTAACCGGGAAAAACGAAGCCTTCCTCGGTAAAGTGCTGGTCAAACGCAAACGAGACCCGAGATCCAACCTGGCGCATTACCGAGAAACTGGTGCAGTCCACCAGACTGAGCTTTCTCCGTCGGGCGGCCAACAACGCGGTCATGGCCAGCATTTGAACGACCTCGTCAATCCAGCGCACCTCGAGCGCCGGCAGAATGTCTTCGTGAATCATGCGGACTGCTTCAAGGCCCAGTCGGTTCTGGGCCAACGCACAACTTTCTACAACGACGTAGTTCGTAGTGAACATCGGGCTACTCGATTCGAGCAGGCTGAACCAAAGAACACGGGCCGCGGCGTGATTCTGATCGCTTTGATCCAGCACCGCGTAAATTGCCGACGTGTCTACGAAGATCATTGCCCACCAAAGGCGTCCGCCAAGTACTTGTCGTGCTCCGTGCTCACGTCGGAGGTTCCGGAGGTGAATCGACCGGCGGCATTCTTCGCCCGGGCCACTATCGCCTCGCGGCTCGATCCGGCCTCACGACGGAGAAAGTTGTCGATGCCGATCCGAATCAACTCGGCCATCGGCATGTGGCGAGTCGACGACATCGCACGCAGCGCGGAGGCTTGCTCTTCGGTGAGCTGGATTTGAGTTCGGATCATATGATTACACGTTAGCATAAAGCGATTACACGCAGATGAACAGCCGCTCCAAGGGCAACGATTCCGCAACTCTTCCGCAGCCTGCTGACAACGGAAACCAGTTACCTCGTCGCGGTACCTTGTCGGACTCGACTACTGCGTCGTGCAAGGCATCGTCGTGAGCCGCCTTGCGCAGAAAGCGCAAAGCTTGTTCACGCCGCTTAATCGAGGGCCTGCCCCTCTGTGGCGGCTTCGTAGTAAACGTTACCTGGCGTCTCCCGCCAGTACTCAAACATTTCGTCGCTGACGACCAGGAGGTCGATGGCGATATCGAACGAGCGTATAAGGCGATTCAGGCGGACGATCTCCGCGAATCGGTCGGCGGGTTTCTCTTCTACGACCACGATATCGAAATCACTATGCGGAGCCGCATCGCCCCTAGCCCGGGAACCGAAGAGGATGATGCGTTAGGGATGGGCCGCCTGCACTAAGACGTCTGCCAAATTCGAGACGATCTTTCATCAAGGCTGCACAACTCCCTGCGGCCAGTTTGCCACAGGTTAGGACCTATTCGGACCACGAGATCATAAGCCGCCGACAATCTGGACTCCAAATGGACTCCGCGTGGTCTCATACACGATATGGACGCTCACTGGTGTCAGGCGTTTTTTTGTTGCGCCGAGACTGATAAGCATCCGTACTGTAGTGCGAAGATGTCGCCAGGTGATTTCATTCTAGTTTGGAGTGGAGTTAGGCGAAAGGATTGATGAGTTCGATGCCGTCGTAGTGTTGGCCGTGGTTGAGGTCTTCGCTATAAATGGTGGTGGCGCCGAGGCGTGCGGCGGCCGTCAGGATGAGGGCATCCCAATAGCTGATCTTGTGCCGGTCTGCCGCTAGATTTGCCTGGGTGATCGTGAAGACATCGACTTGGAAGCACGGGAACTGCGCCAGATTCTCGACCAGCATAATGGCGGTGACGGTGGGGAGCGTTTTCTTTTTTCGCAGGTTGAAGAGCAGTTCCTGAAGCACTTGAGTGCTGGTGCAGAGCTGGTCAGAGGTGAGAAGGCGCTGCAATAGGGCGAATGCTTTGGCGCTGCGGGGATCGTCTGAATCCGAGTAGGCGTAGAGTAGTATGTTCGTGTCGACAAAGCAGAGCGGGTTAGCGCTCATAAATCGAATCGCGGTCGAGCGGGGTTGGGTCGTAGGCGAAGCGGGTCGTCAGAAGGAATCGACGCGCTTTCTCTTTGCCGGACTTTCCATGGACGATTTGTTCGAGATAGTCGCGCACGAGTTGATTGACGCTGGTGTCCTGGTCGAGCGCGATGCGACGGGCTTGCTTGAGCAGGTCGTCGTCGATTGAGAGAGTCAGGTTGGCCACGTAATCAGTGTAGCACAGGTTGTGTGTGATTTGGCGGGAGAAGCGGCGCGGCGGAAATGATGACAGTCTGATGGAGGCGTGACGACTCTTTCGCGTCGGGAGTCATAGGTTAGGCGCAGACGGCTTGGGTTTTTTGGTGTTTTCCTACTCCATGGGTGACAACAACTCCCTTACTACCTACACCCTCAAGACCGTCACGGTCAGCGCTATGAAGCAGGAGATGGAAGCTACCGCCGCGGCGATCGCCAGTGAACTCCAATCCTCCGGTCGCATGGCTCTCTACGGGATGAACTTCGCTACCGGTTCCGCCACAATTACCCCGGATTCTGATAAGGTCCTGGCGGAGATAGTAACCCTTTTTAAGAATCAGCCGTACTGGAAGCTCACCGTGGAAGGCCACACCGATAACGTAGGGGCCAAGGCGGCCAACCAGGCGCTCTCCCAAAAGCGAGCCGAGTCGGTCGTCGCTTGGCTCTCGACGCATGGGGTCGAACGCGCTCGGCTCGCTGCCGCGGGCTTCGGCGACACCAAACCGTTTTAGGACAACACCGCCGAAGAGGGACGGGCTAAGAACCGGCGGGTCGAACTCGTCAAACGGTAAGCATTCTTCGCCAGTCACGAGGATCGGCATCGACTTTTCGGGAACGCGATATGCTTTGACGGAGGAATCTCGATGCTTCGCCGCTCCTTTTCCCAGATGATGACTTCAGTCGCCGTTGCTGCTCCGGCCGAGGTGGAGGTCGCGCTGCTGACTCATGCGGAGGGCCCGCACTTGAGCGCGTATATCGAGGGATTGGCGAAGACGCCGGAGGCGGTACGGGTGTATCTGGCTAACCCGGCGACGGAGGCTCAGGTGCGGAAGGGATTGGGGGCGAAGTTGGCGGGTGTGTATCAGTCGCCGAAGGAGTTATTGGCGGCGCGCCGACCGAATCTGGCGATTGTGACGATGGAGGGCGCGATGGCTCCGCCGGTGATTGCGGCGGCGTTGGAGGCGGGATGCCATGTGATGGCGGAGAAGCCGGCCTGCGTGCGGGCGGAGGATTTCGCGCCGTTGGTTATCAAGGCTAAGGCCGGAAAGCGGCAGTTGATGCTGGCGCTGTGCAATCGGATAGACCCGGTGATGGTGCGGGCGCGGCGGTTGGTTCAGGAGGGGACGATCGGGAAGGTGTATGGGATGGAGATGCATACGATTGCCGATCAGACGCGACTTACGAAGCCGGCTTATCATCAGTCGTGGACGGCGCAGAAGGGCCGGGCGGGCGGGGG
>JBBRIO010000462.1:0-4672 GCA_038220855.1 Bryobacterales bacterium
CGCAAGATTCACCACCACCGTGGTCAATCGTCTGGCCACGGAACCGGTGACCTGCCAGCTTGTGACCGAACTATCGAGCGATGCCGGGGTCATCGGCACGCCTGTCAACCAGACAATCACGCTTCAGCCCGGGGAGACCCGGGAACTGCCACTCGATATCCGCGTGCCCGACTATGGCTGGTACAACCTCCGCGTCACGCCGCAAAGCTCGGACGAGGCCAAACCCTTCGATGCCAAGCCCCTCGATGCCATGTTCGCCGTCCTGCGTGCCCCGGCGGAAGGGGCGCGTCCCGACAGCATGTTCGGGATCAACATTTTCGACAGCGGGCCGGATGACCTCGAACTGGCACAAATGCTCGGGATTAAGTGGCGGCGCGGCGTGCCGGGCGTCAAGCCCGATGTCGTCAACCCCGCTCCGGGCAAATTCTGGGACGATGCCAGTATCCACAAGGCACGCCAGACCATCGAGGATTGGAAACAGCATGGCATCCTTTGCATGGGCACGATCGACTACAACATGAGTTGGAACGTCCTGCCCGATCCGTTGGGGCGGAAGATGCAGGCCCATGAGAACCGGCCCAAGGATCTCGTCGCGCAGGTCGAGATGGTGTACCAGACCATCAAGCCCCTGGTGGACCTGGTGCCCCACTGGGAGTTGTGGAATGAGCCGTGGATTCACGAATGGACGTGGCGCACGGGTACGGCCCAGGACTACCGCGACATGACCCGGCTCATCTGGGAGCGGGTCAAGCCGGAGTTCCCCCAGGCACAACTCATCGGTGGCGGCTCGACCTCTTTCCAGCGCGATGTCCTTTTCGCCCAAGGAAGCATGAATGCTGGCTACGTCGATGGCGTGACCGCGCACATGTACGGAATACCCGAGGGCACGTCCGTCGGCTATACCGCGCTCGATGCCGCCATGCTCCAGCGCTCCGCGAAGGACGGCGGCAAGGCTGGCATCTGGTCCACCGAGCTGGGCACGTCCGAATTCGTGCATTACAAGGATGCGTCGCCTGGCGAAGGCCGGTTGATGGTCGCGCGGTCGCTGGTGCCGCTGTTCGCACTCAACCGACTGGGCGCCGGCGAGACGCCGATCCGCCTGTTCTGGTTCGCCTGGGGCTACAAACGCGGGTTCTCCGGCGACTTCCTCAACGTCTGGCAGTGGGACCAGCCCAAGCCGGTGGTCGCAGCCTACAGCGCTGCGGCCCATTTTCTGGAGGACGGCCGGGTGACCGGCGACCTTTACCCGCAGGCCTCGTCGCTCTGGGCGATACACTTCGCCAAGCCCGATGGCTCCAGCGTGGTGGCGCTTTGGTCTGAACAAGGCCAGCGCGGACAGATCGTGCTACCCGCCGAAGGCTTCACCGCTTACGACTACATGGGACGAGCCATCGGCGAAACGCGCGACGGCAAACTCACGCTGCCGCTGGCGCCGTGGGAGACGCGCTTTCTGGTCAGCGCGCGGCCCGAGGCCGAGGTCAAACGGGCGTTCGCGCAGGCGACGTTTCCGGGGATGACCGCACTGCAGATCAACCCGCGCAGTTTCACGGCTCCACTGGATCGCCGTCCGGCGCTGCGGGTGAAGGTGCGGAACGTGCTGCCGGTAACCGTGGATGCGACGCTCGAGGTTGTGCCCCCCGCCGGTTTTACGCTCGATGCCACGCAGGCGCAAATCAAGGCGCTGGCACCTGGCGAAGCTCGCATCGTCGAGTTTGCGTTGACCTCGGCCTCGCCCAACGCAGTCAATCGTTACCCGATCGACTATAGAGCGCAGGCAAACGGCGCCACGCAGGCCGGGACGCAAGTGGTGCAGGTGGCCTGCGCCACCTATGCCCCGTCCGAACGAACGCCGAAGATCGACGGCGATCTGGCGGAATGGAGCGACGTTGTCCCGGTGACGATGCTTTCTCGCGGGGGAAAGGACACCGCGCGGATCTTGCGGGATCCCAATCTCACCGCAGACCTCATCGCGGGAAAACTCAGCGGCGATGTCGCCGTATATCGGCTGTGGACCCAGTGGGATGCAGAGCATCTCTATGTCGCCGCCGAAGTGCCCGATGCGAAGCTGACGACCAACTCCACCTTCGCCGATGACCCCTACGCCTTCCCATTCCTGGCGGATTGCCTGCAATTGGCGTTCGACTGTGTGGCGCGGAATCCCGACGATCTACTGGCGGGAAGCGCGCTTGCCGACAAGGCTCTGGCGTCGGAGGTGGATTACGAATTCGCCGCCACCCTGGCGCGACAGACCAACGACGGCCCCGGCTTTGCCACCAAGCCCGCATGGAAAGGCGATTTGAGCAAGGCGCCGCGCGTGCCGCAGCTTCATCGCCTCCGAGCCCCAGGCACGAATTTCCAAACTTTCTACCCGACGAACGCCCCCACCCAGCCGCCCCTGGGCGCGATGGGCGCCACCGCCGCCGGTGGCGAGGACGGCTCGGTCGCGATTATCTATGACGATGCGAAGAAAGTTTTTCGCTACGAGATCGCAATTCCGTGGAAGAACATTCGCGAACTCGGCGAACAGGCCAAGGCTCTCAGAGAAGGCGAGGCCGCGATCACACGTTTTGCTTTTAGCATCAACGATCCGGGCGGACGGTGGCGAAGCTTCTGGCAGGATGAAGCCGGCGATATCCGCTCCGGCACCTACGGCTTTTCGCCCAGCTGGGAAGGCGGCCGGCGCGCTTACGGAGGGCGGATTCAGACCGAATGGGGTTTTGTGCGATGAACGCATGTGCTGTATCGCCATCCCCCCGCCGTGCTGGAAACCATCAGAACGCTGCTCCAAGCCGAGTGGGCCGGCAAGGATATCGCGCTGCTGACCAACAGTTCCTAGAATCGCCGGCGGTGGGACAGTAAAGAGTTACGCGCTTTTCTGCCCGTAAGGATTTGGTGGTATTCGGTCTGTGAGGAAACGGCCCGTTTGGTATAGCGTTGGTTTGAAATCGCGGCGTTCATGTCGCAGAATGAAGCCCCATGCCTATGATCATCGACGCCGACTTCCCCGGTGGCAATATCATCGTCGATCATGTTGACGAAGACCGGATTGATTGCCACCAGGACCTCCGCGACACCGACCGTGACTGGTTCTACTGGTGCTTTCGCGTCCGCGGCGCCGCCGGCCGGCATGTGGGGTTCAATTTCACCGCCAGCACCGCGATCGGCGTGCGCGGGCCGGCGATTAGCACCGACCAGGGCGCGAGCTGGCGCTGGCTGGGCTCCGATTCGGTCGACGGGAACGCTTTTCGCTATGCTTTCACATCGGACAATAATGATGTGCGATTCAGCTTCGCGATGCCGTATCAACTCGCTGATTGGCAACGCTTTTCTGCTGTGCGATCGTGGCTGACGACCGCCACGCTCGCCCGGACCCGGCAGAACCGCGACGTCCCCCTCGCCACCGTTGGCCAGGGGCCAACGCGAATCTTCGTGTCCGCCCGTCACCACTGCTGTGAGATGCTCCCGAACTACGCGATTGAGGGTCTGATCAATTTCCTGCATTCGGACACGACGTTGCTCGAGCGGGTGACCATCGACATCGTGCCTCTCGTGGACTTGGACGGCGTCGAATCGGGGGACCAAGGCAAGGGCCGGCTCCCGCGCGACCACGGGCGTGATTCCAAGGGAACCAGCCTCTACCCTGAAATCGCGGCGATCCGCACCCACCTTGAACAATCCCGGCCGGCCATTGTGCTGGACCTGCATTGCCCTTGGATTCGCGGGCAGTGGAACGAAAGCATTTACCTCGTCGGCGGTTCCGATCCCACGAACGCCGCCGAGCAGCAACGATTCGTCACGGCGATGGTGGAAACGCAAGTCGGGCCTCTGCTGATACACAAAAGCGATTTTCTTCCCTACGGCACCGCTTGGAACAACTCCTCCAACTTCATCGGCGGCAAGGGCCTTGCTCGGTTTGCCTGCGGTCTGCCCGGCACGCGTCTGGCGACCAGCATCGAACTGCCCTACGCCAACGCGGAAGGCGCGGAAGTCAACGCCGCTAGCGCCCTGATGTTCGGCGAAGATCTCGCACGCGGCCTCATGCGGTATCTTGATGCTTAGAGTGACGCGTTCGTTGTAGCCGCGACACCTGCGTTGTCTATCTTTTTACCAGAGGAGCCCAACGGGGAATCGATTCGGTCGGAAGTCTTTTTGTTGACGTCTCTTTGCGGCCTTCCGCGCCGCTTCAATGTGCTTTGCAAATTCATGCTTGCCGACCAGATCGGACTCGCAGATCGCTCCAGACACGACCGCGCGCAAATGGCTTTTCGAGCGATGGAAGGTCCAACCGGGATAGATCGCTAATTGACGATGAAGGCAAGCCGGAGCCGGCAGCCGTCGCAATTAAGTCTGTGTTTCTTGCTGAGTGAGGCTACAATGTGTCGACGTTATCAATGGATTGTTCTCCAAACAACCACGATTGCCTTATTGCTTTTAACGGCCAGCGTAGCGTTCAATGCGCCGGCTACTAGCCGTCCTACGATGATAAATAATTCCTCGCCGCGTCCGCGGATTGAAATACCATACGCCGTCGCGCGACCTCGACTCGACGGGACAGTGGACGATCCGGCATGGAACGCCGCCGCCGAGATCTCCTCGCTTTCGCCGTCATTGGATGCCCAGCCGGCTCAGGAACAGATACCCGCGACACGCGTGCGACTAATCTGGGACGAGC
>JBBRIO010000463.1:0-4647 GCA_038220855.1 Bryobacterales bacterium
GGTTCCGCCGCTTTTTCTAGGCAGCCAGGGGAACCGGAGTGACCGTTAGCTTTTCGAGCAGCGCGACGACGTCATAGGCAGGCGCGATTTCGGCCATCAGTTCCTCATCGAGCAGCATGTTAGCGACCCAGCGAGGTAATTCGTAGTTCGGTTCGTTTTTTGCCCGATCGGCGTGATCGAGCATCTCTTTGACCACTTCCGGAGGCGGTAACGGCGGTTCGGCACCGTTTTTGTCGGCGTCGGTATTAATCGGTTCCGGCGGAACCATGGGAAAATCCCGGTGGATTTGTTTGAACATCTTGTAATGGTTGGCGTATGCGGTTTGATGGGCTTTCTTATCCCGCTGGAAAGAGCGCCAGAGCTTTTCCTTTTCCAGACCTTTTTCGTAACTCACCAGTTCGCGCACCTGATCCGGCATATCGTCATAAGCGCGTAAGTTGTTGTCCAGAAGGCATTGACGGGCGAACGTTTCGAGCGAAATCGTACGCTCCAATTGGAAGAGCTCGACACACATATGCCGGACGATCGTCTGTTCGCACCCGGAATTGGGCTGCAGTTGGCGTAAGTGCTTCTGATAGAGCCGTAGGTAGCTGATCCAACAATCAGAGGAAAGCAGGGCGACGCACTCGGGGAGTTCCTCCTTGAGTAATTGGAGGTGCTCACCGGTTGTGATGCTGTTGAGTGAACAGATGTACTTGCCGAGGTCCGAGACGGGGCCGCGACTTTTTGCTCCGTTTTCCCGGGCTGCTTCGGCGCGCCGGGCTTTTTGTTCTTCGGTCATGATGAGAACTCCGATTGAGATTTCGAAATGCGAAAAGCGCTTGTTTCCGCAATTGGACACAAGCGCTTCCTCGGTTTTAATCTACGACGGCGAAAGTACCGAATCGGACGCTGACCGATTGGCCGAAATCGATAACTGTTTTGTAGTCAGATAGATGCCAGGAGAATATTTATTTTTTCACCTTGTGAACGGCTCTTTACACGTTGCGGTGGTGCCTAGTGTTTCGAGGCGCGGATTGAATCCGCACTCTCGATCGAGTTCTCTTTTCGACAGCGAGAGCGAGTTGGAACAGTGCCTCGTGCCGGGTCCCGGGTGTCTTGGGTTTTGTCGCAGATCTCGGCAAAGAATGAAACCTCGATATATTTAAAGAAGTGTATAGCATTGGGACTAAGGGTCCCCTGGGCACCGCACGCCGATCCAAGAACCCAAACAATGGCAAAATCCCTAGCGTCCCGTGAGTCGCTACCCGATGCTCTAACGCAAAATCTGAAAGCCATGCGGCTTCTTTCCCACGGTGATGTTCCGCACGACCTTATTCGTGATGGTATCGATTTGCGTGATCGTGTCCGATCCGAAATTGGCAACGAAAAGATGACGCCCGCTGGGGGTGACGATCATCGATTTTGGCCTAAAACCGACGGGGATTTTGGCAATCACGCTGTAGGTGGATGTATCGATCACGTTGACTACATCTCCGCTGCCGACGGGGCCGCAGACATAGGCCCGGGTTCCGGTGGGGTTGAACTTGATATCCCAGGCATTCAGGATGCTTCCAATCGTCACGCCCAACGTGTTACTGGCGACATCGACTACGGTGACCGAATCGTCGAAGAAACTGGTAAACCAGGCTTGGGTTCCGTCGGGTTTCATCACCACTCGCGACGCGTAACCGCCGGAGCTGAGCGTGGCGATTACTTTTTTAGTGGCAAGGTCTACGACATACAGTTCGGCGGCGCTCCGCACAAAGCTGGTTACATAGGCGGTGCGGCCGTCGGGCGTAATGGCGATGCTGCGCGGCACCGAGCCGGGGGGAAGCGGAATACGATCCACCACCGTTCTCGCTTTGCGGTCAACGACGGCGATGCCTTGGGCATAGGCGACCAGGGTGCGGAGGCCGTCCGGGGTCCTGACCATTCCCCATGGGCTCCCGCCGATGTTGATTTTAGAGCTGGTGGCCGGTCTGCCCTCAGAACCTCTGAAATTCGAAGAGCCCGGACTTGGCGGTGGAAGGTCGCCTGGCCCAACCGTTGTGGAGCTCATCGTCCCATCGTATGGATTGGTCGTTGATACGTCGTCCGGACCGAGCGGCGGCGGGTCAGGCAGGCCGTCGAAAGCATCCTCAAAAACGTCCAGGAGGTCGGGCGGGTCGGGGAGCGGAAAGTCATCGTCCGGCTCGTCCCAGATATCGGGGTCAAAATCATGTTCATCGGGATCGGGATCGACGAAAGGGTCCGTCGGGCCGCCACCGAATTGACCGCCGGCCCGGCCCCCGACCGACCGGTGTCCATCCGGCGCTCGCGAAGTTCCGACAGGGATTACGGCACCGGAGATAGGCCTGACTTTGTACCCGAGGCCGAACCAATTGAACTCGACGACAACCAGTCTGCCACCAGCGATAAGGGCCAGGCGCGGAGGATCGTTTACCCAGGAGAAAGCCGGATTCAGACGGCTCAGGGTGTCCTCACAACTTGTATTGGCAACCAGCAATAGCGCGGTGGCAATCGTCAGCGTCCGGCGTTTGTATTGATTCGTCATAACGCTCTTATTGAAACCTCACGTCCTTTGCGCTCCATTGCAGCGTAACGACCGCGCCGAGGTCGATACCGGTGGCGGTGAAAGCGGGCGGCGCCGAGAGCGGGCTGGCGCCGACATAGACCAAGCCTTTCGACCGGACGCCTTGCCAGGCGGGAAGCGCGCCCAGAATCGGCGGCGGCACCGTGAAAGAGCCGGCGGAGTTTCCGTCCGCTGTACAAAGGAACATCGCTTTCACATTGGTCGACAGATGCGTGCTCTCGCCAACAATCAAGACGGCTTGCCCGGCTGGCGCGCCGGCCCAACTCACGGTCAGGCCCTGAGCTCGATTGACGATCCCTGTTTGTTCCCGGTTGGTCCAGGTAAGCGCGGGAGGAACGCTGAACGCGGCTCGTATCGGCCCGGCGTCGGCGCCTCCGCCGCTGCTGAGGGTGTAGTTACCGGGGTCTACGAGAGGCGGTCGAAAGTTCGGGACCGGGTTGGCTAGAACATTCAGCCCCAGGCCGGCAATCAGAAATGGACTAGTTTTGGGAACCTGAATCTGCCGCGAACCCCGTGGCGCGATCATGCTGAAACTGGTGCCGCCATCGAGATACTTTCCCGCGGGATCGGTGAACATCGCGTTAACGCCGCGGAACCGTTCCAGGGTCCCGGAATAGACGGTGCAACTGCCCGGCGGCGGCAGGGCGATGAGGGGATTGAAGGCGAAGGGACTGGCCGCCTCCTGGCGGAAAGAAAACGAGGAATAGTCCAGAGTGGCCTCCAGCCGCCTCGGCGCAAGGGAATTTACTACGTTGGTCCGCATAAATCCCAGGATGCCCACTTTTCCGCTGTTCAGAAGTTGATTGGCGAGCACGTTCCCCGGCTCGGCGCACGCACCGCCATCCTTCGAGATCGCCATGGTCGTGACATTGCTGGACATTTTGCCTTCGGTCCGGACCATGACCGGAACCCAGCAGCCGAGGGGCGCTTCCGCCGGTACTTCAAAGACGATTTGGTCGGTGGAGGAACAACACGGCGCGCGGCCGCTGTATAGCTTGTTGGCCAGCTTCCCGCCGACGAAAATCTCGACCTGGGTAGGCAGATCGCCGGCGGCGGGCGAGATATTATCCGGGTAGGTGACCGGACCTAAACCGGTCAGCCACATGGTGATCGCCTGGCCGCGCGTGGCGGAGTTGAACAGCGAGTTTACCGGTTGATCGTTTGAGGAGTTGAAGTTCTGAAACACGCCGGGCCCGATGCCGGCGCTGTTGATGGCGAATATTCCCGGATTGCTGTTGACGACCTGGACGGGATAGGCAAAGCTCTTCGTGCTGTTCACCGTGACAACGACGGCGGACATGCCCAGCGGGGCATTGGACGGCATGATGGCGTTGATCTGATTTGCGTTTACGAAGACGGGGATGGCATCGACTGAACTCGTGCCTTGTGTGACTTTGACCGACACGCCGGCGAGGGAGGTCTCCAGTGGGAAGGCCGCCGCGGCAACCCCGGCCGCGGGTCCCACGCGCTGGCCGAACAAGGAGAAGAGCGAACCGCGGGCGATGGGGGCTCCCGGCAAGCCGGGCGCGACCAGGCTCGCGGCATTTAGGATTCCCCCGGGCGCAATGAGCGGTTGTGTGATGGAGGGTTGGGCAAACAGGTTCCAGGAGCAAATAGTGGCTAGCACAGCAAGTAGTTTTAGCAAAGTGGGCACTCCTGAAAAGGCATTAGCATCGATAGAGATTTTCTAGGAACTGAACCAGTGGAATCTGTCGGTCAACAACTAGGGCATCGTCCGCTGGAGCCGGCTCCGGCTAACTACGTTCCCGAGCGTCCTTTGGAGGAACCGGGGGCAACGGAGATGGGATCGTGCGAGTTTCTGATGGTTTAGTGGACCGCTCCGGTCCTATCCCGCTAGGAAATCAACCAAGCATAAGGATCCTCTATGACCTGTGAGTCGATTCGCAAGTTTATCACGTTTTTATTTTTTGAAAAGGGAAGAAATCTAGTTGTGCCCCCGCGGGTCTGCCGACGCCACATCCACCACGGCTTCGTGGATGGCGCCGGTTTCGAGTATGGCGGAGTCCGCGGCTTCCCCCGGACGGCCCACGGATGAGGGGTTTTAGCGACAT
>JBBRIO010000464.1:0-4606 GCA_038220855.1 Bryobacterales bacterium
CACCCGGCCCCCCGGCCGCAATGCCCGCGCCAACCGCGCCACGTAACCCTTGTCCGTCAACGGAAACGGTTCATACGTAATGACGATCAGGTCCCACCGCCCCTCACCAAAATCGAACGCCTCGTTCGACGTCATTACCGCCTGCAACTTCACTCCCGCCGCCTCGGCATTCCGCCGCGCCACGGCCAGCCCTTCGTCAGACACATCGAACCCAGTCACGTCCCAGCCCCTGATCGCCAGAAAAACGGAATTCCGCCCCTGCCCCATCCCCACGTCGAGCGCCCTGCCAGGCTTCGTGTCTTCCACCGCCGAAACCAGCAAAGCATTCGGTTTCGTACTGAACCCCGGCGTCTTGCTGGCATAAATCTTATTGAAAATCTTCTGCCAGCCGTCCACTTGCGACTTCATCCCGCTAAGAATGGCTCCTCGCGCATTGCTCAAATCCGCCGCCGAGGCCCCTTCGCGTTTTAGAACGGTCTGAAATTCCGCGATCAGATTCGCCGGATTATCGGAAGCGGGAACCCCGTCGAGCCATGCCAGAAACCTCCGCCAAATCGCGTCCCCGCCGTCCTGGCCAAACACCAACAACGGGCTCAGCAATAACAACCGTCGTCCAGCTTCGAAACCCATAAATTCAGTATGCCCTACCGCGTCGCAATACAAGCCATGGATTCCAAGCCCCTCAAACCAGCCCTACACCCTTTGCTCTACAATCTACTCCCCTTGCCCTAACTCGCTTTCACCCTCTTCTTCGCCACGGTCTTCGCCGGCCCGGTTTTGCGCTCCGGCACCGGTAGTCGCGCTTGCCCCTTTTGGGCAAGGCTCTTCTGCAGAGCCTCCATGATATCGATCACCGGTGCCGTCAGTGCCGCCGGAGTCCTGACTATCTTCTTCCCCTTGATTTTCGCTTGCACCAATTGCTCGAACTGAATCCGGTAGTTGTCCTGATACTTCCCGGGCTCGAACGTGGAAGAGAGATTCTCAATCAACGCCTTGGCCAGCGTCAGCTCCTTCTGCACCACCAGTTTAGGCTCCGTGCGAAACGCCTGCTCTTCCCGAAGTTCGTCCGCGTAGAACATGGTATGCAGCACTAAACCCCGGCTTCCGCAACGAATCACTACCGTATATTCCCGCTCATGCATCGTCATCTTGGCAAGCGCGAAATAGTTCGTGCTGTGCATGGCGATGTACAGCAGCGTGTAGGGCTTCTCACCGCCTTCGGAAGGCAATAAGTAGTAAGACGTGTCGAAAAGGATCGGATCAACTTCCGCTGCGTTGACGAATTCCAGAATCTCCATCACCTTCGCGCTCTTCGGTTTGATCTGAGCGAGGTCTTTGGGATCGATCACCACGTAGCGATCCTTTTCGTATTGAAAGCCCTTAACAACTTCACTCCGTTCCAGCGGCTTATCTTCCGCCTGACAGTAAAGTACTTGGCGGACGCGGGAGTGGTCCGTAGCATGCAGCATGTCGAGGTCGACTGCCTTTCGGCGAGCCGCCGTTACCATCTGCACCGGGAAAGACACCAGTCCGAAGGTGAGGTGTCCACTCCATACTGTGCTCGCCATCGGAAACCTCCCGCCAACTTTCTGCTTCTTTAAAACTAGATATCTAAATGCGAGGTGGAGTTACTCCCATGGCCTTGAAAGAATATGAGCGGAAACGGGACTTCAAAAAAACGCCCGAGCCGGGCCCGCAAGCCACATCGCCCCATGACGCCGGCCGATTCTTCGTACAGCGGCATGACGCGAGTCACCTGCACTATGATTTCCGCCTCTCAATTGGCGGCGTTCTAAAATCCTGGGCCGTCCCCAAAGGACCGTCCATGGACCCTTCCTTGAAACGCTTGGCCATGGAGGTAGAGGACCACCCTTTAGCGTATGGAGATTTCGAAGGAAACATCCCCCAAGGTGAATATGGGGGCGGAAGCGTGATGCTTTGGGATGCCGGTACATTTGAAATCGAAGGCGGCGGCACGGCCCTGCGGCAATTGGATAAGGGGCATCTAAAACTCCACCTCAAAGGGGAAAAGCTTCGAGGAGGCTTCGGCCTGGTCCGCATGCGGGGCAAAGCCACCGGCCGCGAATGGCTGCTCGTCAAAGCCCCGGATGACGGCGCCATAGCCGGTTGGGACGTAAACCACTACCCCTACAGCATCGCTACAAAACGAACCCAGGAACAGATCGCTCAACCCGAGCTTCCCCTTCAGCCCATGCTTGCCACTCTGGCCCTGAAACTGCCAGCCGGGTCAGACTGGATGTATGAAGTGAAATGGGATGGCGTCCGAACGCTCTGTACGATCAAGGACGGGACGGTCCAGTTGCAGTCTCGAAACGGCCTCTCCTACAACTCCTACTTCCCCGAGCTGCTCGATTTGCCGAAGGCTCTGAGGTTGAAGTCCGGCGTGGTCGACGGGGAAATCGTCGCCATGGATGCCTCCCGCAAAATCAGCTTTCAAGCCCTTCAACCTCGTCTCGGCCGCCTGGTACCCGGAAAGCACTCAGGCCCCGCCCCGCACGGTATCTCGCTCTATCTGTTCGATCTCCTCTTTCAGGACGGTAAGGATCTCCGCGGCCTTCCCCTCCGGGAACGCCGCGCCGCGCTCGCCAAAGTGCTTAGACCGAATGACCGGTTCAAACTATCCACCCCCCTGGAAGGTTCTGCCGCGGCGGTGATGGAAGTTGCCGTCGAGCATCAACTCGAAGGCATCATCGCCAAGCGTCTGGATTCCACCTATTCCTCCGGCCGAGGTAATTCCTGGATCAAGGTAAAACTGCAACAGCGGCAGGAGTTCGTTATCTGCGGGTGGACTGAGGGAAAGCGCGCTTCCTTCGCCGCATTGGTGCTGGGTCTGTTTGCCGACGGACATTTGCGCTGGTGCGGGAATGTGGGCACAGGTTTCACCGAAGCAACGCTCCAACAGATCCACGCCCAATTGAAGGCAACGTCCTTGTCGCGAAAACCACCCGGCGCAACCGGCGACTGGCAACCCAAGATGCATTGGGTCAAGCCCTCGCTGGTAGCGGAAATCCGCTATGCCGAACTAACCCAGGGCGGTCACCTCCGCGCGCCAGTCTTCCTGGGTCTACGACCAGACCGTTCCCCCCAAGAATGTACAAAGGAGACCGCCGTGGTACCCACTCCCAGAAAATCGAAGGCCCCGCTGACCAATCTCGAAAAAACATATTTCCCCAAGGACCACCTGACGAAGGCCGACATTCTTGATTATTACGAGCGGGTGTCGCCTTTTCTTCTGCCGCACCTGAAAGATCGGCCGGCATCCCTAAAGCGCTATCCCGACGGCATCAACGGAAAAATGTTCTTTCAGAAAAACCTCCCGGACTCTACTCCCGATTGGATCCCGTCAATCACCCTTTATTCCAACGACAGTAAGCGAGACATTCGCTATGCCTTGGTGCAGAACTTGGACACGCTTCTTTACGTCATTAACCTCGGCTGCATCGATCAAAACCCGTGGATGAGCCGAATCAGGAATCTCGATTCTCCCGATTTCGTTCTTTTCGATCTGGACCCCTTTCACTGTGACTTCGACAAGGTAATCGCCGCCGCTCATCATCTCCGTGAGGTTCTTGCCCATCTAAAGCTGGAAACTTTTGTGAAGACGAGCGGCAGCGATGGCCTGCATGTCGTTGCTCCTTTAAAAGCAGGCCACAGCTACGACGAGGTGCGGGAGTTCACCGCCGCCTTGGCCGCAACGGTGATGCAAACCCAACCAAGCCTATTCACCATTGAAAGATCGATTGCGAAGCGGACAAAGGACAGGGTCTACTTCGACTATTTCCAGATAGGCAAAGGGAAAACGATTGCCGCACCGTATTCGGTCCGCCCGCACGATGGGGCTCCGGTTAGTACTCCCCTTCTTTGGGAAGAACTCAAGCCCGGAGTGCGGCCAGGAACTTTCCACATTGGCAATACAATGGATCGACTACGGTCCGTGGGGGACCTGTGGGCACCGGCCCGAAATAGCCGCCAGTCTCTCTCCACAGCTCTCAAATCGTTCGGGCGTCGATCAAAATAACTGTCATGCCAAAAACTCCTAGCCACGAACTGAGGTTTCGAATTCTACTGCGCGACTCGCCAACCGGCGTAGACTTCGGTCTCCAGCTGGGTCGAAGCGCGACGAGTACGGTTGCGCAGCTACAGCGGTCCGCGGGCGAAGACTTGCTCTTCGAATTTCCCCTCACTATTGTGGTGCCTGAGGGGACCGATTCTCCTGACTTCCGCGGGACGGCCGCCCAAGGCCCCAAGGGAAGCCGATTCATCTACCTCTGCATTGGCCGGTCCGCGGGCCTGTTGCACTCGCCCTGGGATCGCAGACTGAAGGTGCCGCTCTCAGGAATTACCCCATCGCTCCTGCACCGCGCCGCGCAACATCCAGCGGCCGTTCTGGAAGCTCGGGTTCCGGGTACGGGACGCGATGGCGGACCGAACTGCGCCACCGTGAAACCCTTTGACGGGTGGAAACTGCAAACGTAGTTTGCCCAATCGTCCTGTGCCCAGTGCGGGGCTGAGTAACCAGCCTAGCTGAGCCATCTGATGACCACCCCGAGCCAGCCGCGCTACAGAGCCCTTTCCAAAGCAAACT
>JBBRIO010000465.1:0-4597 GCA_038220855.1 Bryobacterales bacterium
CGCCGAAGCCGTCTACGCCAAGTGGCGGCAGCAACGCATGTGGTTAGTCGAAACCGCGCAAATTGAAATCGCCATCGCCGGCCATGAACGCGAACTGCAACGCGAACTCCCCGCCGCCAACGCCAACGCCCACCTCGCCAATGGCGTCGCCCACTCTGAACGAATCCTCAAACTCTGCCTCCGCTACGACGCCCAACTCCACCGCCACTACCGCAACTGCCTCAAAGATCTCCGCGACTTAAAAGCCTCCCGCGCCCTCGAGCCCAGCCCCGCACCCATCGAACCCAAAACACCCACCCCCGAAGCCGAAATCAGTCCCGAACCGGCCGAAAAAACCGCCACCCCAAACGAACCCAAACTCACCCCCGAAGCAGCCCGCGCCCTCGCCGAAAAAGCCAAA
This sequence comes from Bryobacterales bacterium, assembly GCA_038220855.1. Lineage (GTDB taxonomy): Bacteria > Acidobacteriota > Terriglobia > Bryobacterales > Bryobacteraceae. Next base: position 401 of record JBBRIO010000465.1, read on the forward strand.
ATCCAACGCATCATGGACATCAACCTCGGCCGCATCCCCTTCCCCGGCACCGATCCCTTCCCCATCCGCTGATCGCCTGTTTGCCCGCGACCGCCGGAAACTAACTCACTCCCGCACGCCTCACGCCAAATAAACGCGACTCACTCTAGCCCGCAGCGTGAGCTGTGGGGTGGATTCGGCGACGTCAAACTAGCCCGCAGCGTGAGCTGTGGGGTGACTTCGCTGCTCACCGCAGCATCAGCTATGCCGCGGCGCCCGCTTCCGCCAACCCCAAAGGACCCCATGGACCACAAAAACGTCTTTCACGATATCTCCGACCCCGTCGCCTTCGCGCACCAACGGCTCGGCTTCACTCCGCAAGGCGACCAGGCACGTCTCCTCGCCACCAAACATCGCTATGTCCTCCTCAATTGCCATCGCCAATGGGGCAAAACCACGCTTACCTCCATCCGCGCCGTCCATCGCGCCGTCACCCTCCCCCAGCAACAAGTCGTCATCCTCGCGCCCACCATGCGCCAATCCCAAATCCTCGCCGGCCGCTGCCGCGAATATTCGAATAAGTTGAACTTACCCCTCAAAACCGACGGCAAAAACCCGGGCTCCCTCATCTATCCCAATGGCTCTGCCATCCTCCCCCTCCCCGCCCACCCGGACCGCGTCCGCGGCTTCACCGCCAACTTACTCATCATCGACGAAGCCGCCCGCGTCCCCGACGAAGTCTACGCCGCTGCCACCCCCATGCTCGCTACCACCCAAGGCGACCTCTGGCTCCTCTCCACCCCCCATGGCCGCCGCGGCTTCTTCTACGAAGAGTGGATGGCCCAGGAAGCCGCCCGCCACCCCTGGCTCCGCATCTTAGGCCAAGTCGGCGAACACCCCGGCCGCATGGAACGCGACTTTCTCCACCGCGAACGCCAACGCAAAACCGCCGAACAATTCGCCGAAGAATACGGCTGCGAATTCGTCACCGCCGGCCGCAATGTCTTCCTCGATGAATGGCTCGATAACTGTTTCACCGGAGAAATTCCCATGTTCGACGAAAACTCCCGCGAGGACTTACGCCTTGCCCGTCACCGGCCCATTTACTATCTCGGCCTCGACATCGGCAAACTGCGTGACCACGCCGCCTTCGTCTTACTTGAATATCGAGTAATTCCCACCGGCAAACGCGACGCCGCCTCGTTCCAGCCTCTCTACAAACGCGAATTACGCGTCGTCCTCGCCGAACAGTTCCGCATAAAAACCGCCTACCGCGACGTCATCGCCCGCCTCCAACGCCTCTGTAACCACCCGCACTTGGCCGGCTACACCAACTTACTCCTCGATGCCACCGGCAAAGGCGAACCTGTCGAAGAAATGGTCCGCGACGCCAAACTCCCCGTCACCCTCGTTCCCATCTCCATCACCGCCGGCGGCAAAGTGGGCGTCAATGGCTCCTGGCGCACGGTCCCCAAAGTCGACCTCGTCACCAACCTCGAGTTCCTCCTCGAGCGCGGCCTCATCAAAATCTCTACCCAAATGCCCCAATCTGACTTACTCCGCAACGAACTCCGCCAATTCGAGCGCCGCAGCAACCGCGGCGGCCACCTCACCTACGGTGCCGGATCCGGCCACGACGACCTCGTCTCGGGCTTCTCCATGGCCGCCTGGTGGGCTTGGCGCAACCGCAAAGGCGCTCTCACCGGCCCCGAATTGAAAGCCCTCGACTAGCCAGTTAGGCAAATCGGCCTCGCTTCAAGGAAGAACCGCGGAAAAGCTATCTAAGTAATTGATTCTAAACAACTTAAAAGATTCAATGCCGATTGCCAGCATAACACGTTTAGAATCAAATCATTAAGAAGATTTTCCTAGCGACCCCAACTCCGCTCGAGCACCACTTCGCCGCCCCGGCTCACTCGCACGCGCCGCTCCCAGTGCTTCCCGTTAAACCGGACCTCAAGCTCTTCCTGCACCGGCCCATTGGCCGCCTGGATCGAGATCTTATACTGCCCGCCGGCTTCGCGTGATGGCTGGAGGACGGTGTCCAAGGGCCGCGGTGAGCGGGGCGTCAGATCTCCGATCTCCACCAGGTTGCCTTCGGCGATCCGGTACTTCACCTGACGCAGGTTGTAACTGCCGTTGACGTGCGCCTGCAGGCCAACCGAGTTATCGTTGCCTGTCGCTCCCAGGTCGAGGTAGGCGAAGCCGTCGCCGCCGGTGACTTCGGCGACGCGTTGGACGGCAAGGTCCTTGAGTTGAGAACTCTGGTCCAGCAGTTTGCGCTGCAGTTCGCTATTGAGGGCTTGGGCGCGGCTGCTCTCGTCGCGGAACCTCGTCAAATCGGCGCGGACGCGGGTAAGGTCAGTCTCCTGCTCAGCGACCTTGGCGAGCGACTGGCCCAGTTGCCCCTGAATGCCGAAGGCTTCGCGGTTGGCCCGGAGGCCCTGAATGCTGGCGACCAGGGCACCGGCGATGCCCAGGAGTCCGAAGATCAGCGAAATGGCTGTGCGGCGCTGCTTCACCCAGGCACGGTCTGGATGGAGGCTCACAAAAATGCCCAAAAGTGTCATGCCGGCCAGGGCGACTACGGACAGGAAAAGCAATGCATTCACAGACATCCGGCCCAAAGTGAAGGCGAACGTGGCGATGGAGAGCAGCCCGAGTACCACCCCCAGCACGACAGGATAAGCGGCGTGCTTTGAGTTCATCTTCGCAGGTTATCATACCCTCGCTTGCGGGGGGTGGTTCATTTCAATTGAGCTAACTCCGACCCCGCAGTCGTGCCACAATGGCCCGATGCGTCTGCTTGCCGCCCTTGCCGTTACCACCCTCCTCGCGCAGGATACCGTCATCACCGGCGCCCGCATTGCCGATGGCACAGGTGCGCCGCTCAAAGCGGGCAATGTCCGCATTCAGGGCGACACCATCATGCAAGTCGGCAGCTTCCGCCCCAGCCCCGGCGACCGAGTCATCAACGCCACTGGACTCATCCTCGCCCCCGGCTTCATCGACCCTCACAACCACTCCGATCGTGCCCTCGCCCAGCAGCCCGATGCCGCCTCCCAGGTCTCCCAAGGCATCACCACCGTCCTCCTTGGCCAGGACGGCGGCTCCGGGTATCCCATTGCCCAGTGGCTCCAGGGCCACCGTGACCATCCCTCCGCCCTCAATGTCGCCACCCTCATCGGCCACGCCACGCTCCGCACCCAGGTGATGGGCAAGGACTATCAGCGGGCGGCCAAGCCCGAAGAGGTGAGCCGCATGGCCCAACTGCTGGAGCAAGCCATGCAGGACGGCGCCTTCGGCCTCTCCTCCGGCTTAGAGTACGAAGTCGGCAGCTACTCGAACACCGCCGAACTGATCACCTTGGCCAAGACGGTGGCTCGTCAGGGCGGCTTCTACATGTCACATCTCCGCGACGAAGGCGACAAGGCCATCGCCTCCGTGCAAGAGCTAATCCGGATCGCTTCGGAGGCCAAGTTGCCCGCCCAGATTTCGCACATCAAGCTAGGGAGCGTCGCCGTCTGGGGGCAGACCGCCGAGGTGAACCGGTTGGTGCTAGCGGCCCGACTGCGCGGGCTCGACGTCAACGCCGATTGCTATCCCTACGAGGCTTGGTCCTCCACGATCACCGTGCTCGTGCTCGACAAGCAGCACGACAATCCGCAGAGTGTCGCCAAGGGCCTGGCCGATGTCGGTGGTCCGCAGAATGTGACGGTAACCAGTTGCCAGGCGCACCCCGATTACGAGTTCCAGAACCTGGCCCAGATTGCGACCAAAACGGGGCTTTCCGCCATCGACGCCTACCGCCAGATCGTCCGTGACGGCGGCGCCTCGGTGGTCGTCAAAGCGATGCAGGAAGCCGACGTCCGCACCTTCTACCGGCAGCCTTGGGTGATGGTCTCGAGCGACGGCGGCATCGGCTCGCGCCACCCTCGCGGCGCCGGCAGCTATCCGCGCGTCCTGGGCCGTTTGGTGCGGGAGGAGAAGGTGCTCACTTGGGAGAAAGCCATCCACAAAATGACCGCCATGCCGGCCGACCGATTGAAGCTAACGGACCGGGGCCGCATCGCCGCCGGCAAGAAAGCAGACTTGGTCCTGTTCAACCCTGACACCGTGGTCGACCGCTCGACATTCCCGGATCCCCTAGCATTGTCGATCGGTATCGAAAAGGTGTGGGTAAACGGGCAACTGGTTTGGAACGAAGGGCGCAGCACG
>JBBRIO010000466.1:0-4548 GCA_038220855.1 Bryobacterales bacterium
GAGACGAAGAAAAGATGCGCGGTCGCTTTGGGAACCACCGCAATCCGGGGTAACCCGCGCCGGGCACACGAACCCATTAGCGCGGAAGCAAGCAGAGTTCTACGAGGCAGCACCTCGTTAGCATACGCCTAAACCGTACGCTGGAAATCCGTCTCGTCCTTCCACGCCTCCAGGGTGTTGTAAACGATCGGGCAGTAGGTGGCTCGATCCGGCATCTCCCACATGCGCCATGCGAGCGAGCCGGGGCCGCTCGTCAGATGCGGAAAGTGCCGGCAAGCCGTCGGCCGATGCCGATAGATCAAGCATTCATTACCGTGCAGGAAGACACAACTGCCGTCTTCGTTCCGCTTCAAAATCATACCTTCGTCGGCCGATTCATCGACGCACTGCTCCATGAAATCATTCACCCGCATGCCCGCGCCTTTGGCCACGGACTCGATTTCGCGTTCCTGCAACTTCGCCGTTGCACTGCGGCAGCAGTTGGCACACGAAAGGCAATCGGTCTTCTTCTCAATATCGTCAGAAATAATTTTCAATCGCCGCTCGACGATGGCGTGGCGCTTCATGTGAAGCCGCAAACGCAAATTCTCGTCGCGCTTCAGTTCGCCGAGGCGCTTGATTTGGACGAGGTCGGTAACGAGAGGACGTTCACTCATACCTCTATAATGAAGTATTCCTGACTGCTTATGAGTTTGCTGATTGAAAGCCATCTTCCGGGAGTTAAACTCCTTCGCCGCGGTAAAGTTCGCGATGTGTACGAAATCACCCCGAATCAGCTTCTGATGGTGGCGACCGACCGCGTGTCGGCCTTTGACGTCATTCTCGGAAGCGGCATCCCGGACAAGGGCCGGGTGCTCACCCAACTCTCCCTCTTTTGGTTTGATTTTCTCCGCGACGTCGTCCCGAACCACGTCATCACCGCCGATGTCGACGAGTTTCCCGAGCCTTTGCAGCAGTTCCGGGATCAGCTGGAAGGCCGATCGATGTTTATCCATCTGGCAAAGATGGTGGACGTCGAATGCGTCGCTCGCGGATACTTATCGGGTTCCGGTTGGAAGGAGTATCAGCAGTCGGGCACCATCTGCGGCATTCCGCTCCCGACAGGGCTGCGGGATGGAGACCGGCTTCCGTCCCCAATCTTCACCCCGGCCACCAAAGCCACTTCCGGCCACGATGAAAACATCCCCTTCGAGCATGTTGTAGAAAACGTCGGCATCAAACTCGCTACCCAGCTCCGCGATCTTACTCTGAAAATCTACGATCGCGCCGCCGCCTACGCCGAAACTCGCGGCATCATCCTGGCAGACACGAAGTTCGAGTTCGGCTACGTCGACGGGCGTCTGGTCGTGGCCGATGAGGTCCTCACCTCGGATAGTTCCCGCTTCTGGCCCCGCGCCACCTACAAGCCGGGCGGCCCCCAGCCCTCCTACGACAAACAGTACGTGCGGGACTACCTCGAAACTCTCGACTGGAATAAGCAGGCCCCCGGCCCCGAACTGCCCGAAGAGGTTATCGCCAAGACACGCGAAAAGTACGTCGAAGCCTATCGCGTACTGACCGGCAGAAAGCTGTGAATCTGCTCGACCTCGTTTTCGGAGTGACTCTGTTGACTTCGGTCTTCACCGGGTTCCAAAAGGGATTCGCTCGCATTGGCATTGGCCTGGCCGCCACGATTCTCGCGTTTCTGCTCGCCGCGTATTACTACCCGGAAGCCGGGCGTCCGCTGCGCGAATATACGAGTTCGGTCGGCGTCGCAAATTTCCTGGGCTACCTCGGGATCTTCGCCGGCGTTTTGATCGTCGGGGCGCTGCTCGGCCACGCCGCCACCAAGTTCTTCAAGTGGGTAGGTTTGTCCTGGCTCAATCGTGCCCTCGGCGGTGCCGCCGGACTCCTGCGCGGACTCCTCATCGCCATCGTCATTCTCATGGCCGCCAACGCCTTCCTTCCGGGCGAGCCGCCGAGTTTGGTCCTCCGCTCGACCCTTGCCCCCTACCTGCTCGATTCTTCGAAGATCCTTTCGAACCTAATGCCCAAAGAGTTCAAACAAGAGTTTTTGAAAAATTACGACAAGGCCAAAAAAGCCTGGTTCGATCCGTTTCGTGAGCAGATCCGCCGCATTGAATAGTCCCTTATGCATCTTCTGATTTTCGACCTCGACGGCACGCTCGTCGACTCCAAGCAAGACTTGATCGATTCCGTTAACGCGACCCGCGGCTTTATGAACATGGCTCCGCTCCCCGGGGAACTGGTGGCCAAATACGTCGGTCGGGGGGCTCTGGCCCTGATTCAAAGCGCCCTGGGCGACTCCGCCACCCGGGAACAAGTCGAACGCGCCCACACCTTCTTCATTGAATACTACGGCACGCACATGCTCGATAAGACCGTCCTCTACGATGGGGTGCGCGAAGCCCTGGACCGTCTGCGGACCAAAGGCCATACGCTCGCGGTCCTCACGAACAAACCCGTTCGATTTTCCGAGCGCATGATGGCCCAACTCGGCCTCGCCCAGCATTTCGTTCGCATCTACGGTGGCAACAGCTTTGAACCGAAGAAGAAGCCCGATCCGATCGGAATTCTGACGCTGCTCGGCGAGACCGGGATCAGTAAGGCGAAAACGATCATGGTCGGTGATTCCGCGGTCGATATCCGCACGGCCCGCAATGCGGGTGTCCAAGCTTGCGGTTGCCTTTGGGGATTCCAACCGGAGACGTTTGTCGCCGAGCCGCCGGACTTCCAAATTGAGCATCTCGGCCGTCTGGTGGATCGCCTCACCGGCGAATAACGATAGAATCGGAAGCTGTGTTTGTTTCCCTGCTGGCGGCTACGATTTTCACCGTTCTTGATGTCGAGCGGGTCCCGGTTGACGGTGACCCGCAAGTCGCTGTTTTCCGCGTTGAGGCTCCGGCCCAACCGCGTGTTCAGGCCTGTGACGTCCTGATAGCGGGAGCAGGTATGGGCGGCGTCGCAGCGGCCCTGCGCGCGGCAGACCGCGGACGGAGTGTGTGCCTCACCGAAGAATCGTCCTGGGTGGGCGGCCAAGCCACGGCCGGTGGCGTCTCCGCGCTCGACGAACACAAATTCATCGAAATTACCGGCGCGCCGCTCACCTACCTGCAATTCCGGCAGCGCCTCCGCGGCGCCTACGGAGGCACCGCCAACCCCGGTGCCTGCTACGTCTCCTCCCTCTGTTTTGAGCCGAGGGTAGCCGTCAAGATCCTCGACGAAATGTTGGCTAGCCGGTCGAACATCTCTGTCCTCCGCCGCACCAAAATCGTCGAAATCACTCGCGTCGGCAATCGTCTCACTGCTGCCCTCGCCGTCAACCTCGATACCAAACAGTTTGTCCGCATCACGCCCGGCTACGTCCTCGATTCGACCGAACTGGGCGACCTTCTGCCGCTGGCCGGAGTTCCCTATATCCTCGGAGCCGAGAGCCGAGCGCAAACCGGCGAACCCCACGCTCCGGAGAAGCCTAATCCAGCCTGCGTCCAAAGCTTCACCTACCCTTTCATCATCGAGTCCCGCCCAGGTGAAAACCACTCTCGCCCGAAGCTTTCTGAGCACGCCGACATCGTCAAGCGGCAGAACTTCAGCCTGCGCATGAATTACCCCTCCGAATACGGCTGGAAGGGCGAAGTGCTCTACACCATGTACGGCGACGATTCCCCGGTGCCCAACAACATGTCCCCCCGGCCATTCTTCTCCTGGCGACGAGTGAAAAACCCCAACATCGCCCTGATGAACTGGCCCCGCCAGGACTATCACGAAGAGTCCATCCTCGACCGCTCGCCCGCCGACCAAGCCCGTATTCTCCAGCAAGCCAAACGAACTTCGTATGCCTTTCTCGCTTGGCTCCACTACGATATCGGCCACCCGGAAATGAAGCTCCTGCCCGAACAAATGGGCACCGTCGACGGGCTCTCTATGTACCCCTACATCCGCGAAAGCCGCCGCATGGTCGCCCGGGAAACCGTTCGCGAGCAGGATATCGTCGCCGAATTTCAACCCGGACCCCGCGCCCGCCACTTCCCTGCCTCCGTCGGTACCGGCTTCTACATGGTGGATATTCACCCCTGCGGCGCCAACGAAAAAGGTCGCATGATGATGCCGCGGCCCTTTCAAATCCCGCTTGGCGCCCTCCAGCCGAAAGATCCGATCGAAAACTTTCTCCCAGCCGGCAAGAACATCGGCGTCACCCATCTGGCAAACGGGGCATATCGCCTCCATCCCATCGAATGGAACATCGGCGAGTCCGCCGCGATCATAGCCACCCTCGGTCCCACCCAAACCCTCGATCGCGAACTCACCGCCGCCGGCATCCCGCTCTTCTGGTTCGACGACCTGGCGCCCTCTCATCCCCGCTTCCCCGCCATTCAGCTCACCGCCCAGCGAGGCCTTTACCCCGTCAGTCCCTATGATCTGCATGCCTCGCCCGACGCCCCCGTCAGCCGCGGCGAAGCGGCCCAAATCCTCGCCTCCCTTTTCGCCCTTCCCGCCGAACGCCCTGCCGCCATCACCCTGGCGGTCGAACAGGGCTGGATGGCGGTC
>JBBRIO010000467.1:0-4541 GCA_038220855.1 Bryobacterales bacterium
CCGGCATAACCGGCGGCACTTCGCCTTGTCATCCATTGCTTACGTCAGCGTTGGAGGCGCGTAGCTGTCTCCTGCAGCATCGCCGACCGCGTGGCCAAGCCCCTGGCATGAGCTCGAAGCAGCGACCGATTCTTCTTCATATCGTCCGCTTTCATCAGCTCATCTTTGGTGTTGTGAAAGATGCCGAGAAGCTGGATTTGCGTCTTCAGGCTGTCCCAATCTTTTTCATCTCGTACCATAAACTCCGGCTTCGCCTCCGTAATGTTCACAACCAACTTCTGGAGGGTTTCAATGTTTGCTCCCATGGCCGCAATCCCGTCGCGGATGCCCTTCGCGTCGGGCTGCTTCGCCTTGAGAAGGCGGCCAATGTCCTCGCTAGCCTGCTTGACCTGGCCCGCGTGCGTCCTGACGTCGGTCAGGTGCGTATCAGCGAAAACCGTTCCGGTGGTGAAAGCGGCTCCGCACAAGGCGGTCATGAGTAGGTGTTTGATCTGTTGCATAACGTATCTCCTGAAAGCAAGTCTGGACCAAATCCAATCCATCGACAACCAGAAAGATTCGACGTTATAGCTCGGAAATGCCGAGGGGTCATTCCCTAAGAAACGCCCTAGGTAACGGCGGGCGGCGATGGCGTCAAAGGCTTTTCCCAAAAAGCTTTGTACGAGCCGCCTCTGTAATCGCCACTACGGCCGGGTGTCTGAGTTTCCGCTCGACCGAGATCGCATAGTAGCTCTCGACGATCGATTCGGCTCGCCCCACCAGGGCGACTCGCTGGCTTTGCCGGACGTCCTCTTCGATCGCCGTAGGAGCGGCGAAGACTCCTACCCCGGCACGTCCGAAGACCTTCAGAAGCGCGCTGTCCTTGAACTCTCCAACCACCCGAGGGCGAATTTGGTTTGCCTCAAACCATTGGTCGAGCGAGCGGCGCAGCGCGATGTTATCAATTGGCAACAAGAAGGGCGCGCCATCGAGCGAGGCGGGGAAGTTCTTTCGATATTTTGCGGCCAACGCCGGCTTTGCGAAGAATGAGATCCCGGAACTTCCCAGCAAATGGCTAAAAGCGCGCACGCGAGTCCCGGTGCCTAGAGGTGCGTCGGACAGGACGAGGTCGAGCCCAAGCGTGGAGAGGTTTGCCATCAGGCGGTCCGGATGATCTTCATGGCAAACAAGATCAACAGGTTCAGGCAACGCAAGCGCCGGCTCCAGCAACCGGTAGGCAATCAGTTTCGGCAATGCGTCGGATATGCCCACTACAAGGCGCATCGGCCGCCCCGCCGGACGTCCCTTCAGGACGTCGGTTAGCTCGCGGCCTAACGAGAAGATCTCATTCGCGTAGCGATAGACCAGGCGCCCGGTTTCCGTCGGCACCAGATTACGTCCGGATTTCAGGAACAACTTTTCGCCTAGCGTAGCCTCGAGGGCGCGGATTTGACCAGTTATCGTTGGTGGGGCGAGGAGCAATATCTTGCTTGCTTTGACGATGCTACCCTCCCGTGCAACCATCCAAAAATAGAGCAGGTGGTGATAGTTGAGCCATTCCATCACCTCGATAATACATCGTTTTTTACGAAGTATTATCGCCGGCGCCGGTACCGCTCGAAGATGCCGAAGGGCCCATGCCAACCCCTCCCCCGCGTCGCCCATCAACTCCACCGGGCGAATCGCTAACTCCGTCCAAAGGCCATGCAACTCCAGCGCCGAATCTGGCGGATCATGTCTAGGATGCGGGCGAAACGTCACCGACATCGCCCCCTTCACTCGTCGAAGGAACGGGGCTACGCCCTCGGGGCTGCCATCGGCGTCCGCGCCATGCATGAGGACGATGCGGCCTCGCGACGGCCGGGATAGATCATCTCAAACTGGCGCATCCCGACCTGCCACAACGGCCCAAACTGCCGCGTCGACCACTTCTTCCGAACATTCAACAGCGCCAGGTTCAGGAACTGGAACATCGTTGTTCCGCCTCCTTGCTGCATCACTGTTTATGATCTTCCCGGAACAACAATACCGGGCGATTCAGTGCAGTTTTATGCGATTCGTTTGTTTCGGTTATTTCATCCATGCGATACTTGAATTGGAGGCATTCATGCTCGCTCTCAAGACGCCCCTATCCAACCCGAACGGCGATCCAGGCCAACTTAGAACGTTACGTCTCCTCGCCCAACGCGGCTCCGCAAAGCTCGTGGGCAAAGGCGGAGAGTCGGTAGAGATTCCGGCGACCGTAAGAACCCTGCTCGCAGAAATCGCCCGCAACATGGAGGCGGGGAAAACCGTTTCCGTTGTCGCCGAGAACCATGAGCTGACCACGCAACGCGCGGCGAATATTTTAGGCGTCTCGCGCCCGTTCCTCGTCCGGCTGCTAGAAGAGAGCAAGGTGCCGTTTCATAGGGTCGGCTCCCACCGTCGCGTTTACCTCGTCGATTTGCTCCGATTCAAGTCGAAGCGCGATCGCGCACGGCATGATGCGATTAAAGGCCTTGCTCTCGATGAGGTCGAGGCAGGCACCTACGACACCGTCATTCTGCCCGAGGGAGCCCAAGACGAGTAGCGAGGACATTTATTGAAGACGCTTCCAGCCGTCATCCTCGACGCCAACGTACTGGTTCAAGCGCCCATTCGCGATACGTTGTTACGGCTGGCCGAAGGACCAACTCTGTATCGGGCGTGTTGGACTGAGGAAATCATGGCGGAGGTCAAGCGAACGCTCGAAGGCAAATTCGGAATCACACGCTCTCGCACCGGACACTTGGAAGCGAAACTGCGCGAGCACTTCCCGGAAGCATGGATTGAGGGATTCGAACACTTAGTCCCGCAAATGGCGAATCACCCGAAAGACCGTCACGTCTTGGCCGCTGCGGCTCACTCCAAGGCCAGGACCATCGTAACGTACAACCTGCGTGACTTCCCGCCGGAGGCAACGGAACCATGGCGCGTTACCGCGGTCGGACCGAGCACGTTCCTCAAACGGCTTTACCGGACTTACGAAGCCCTAGTGATAGAAACGATTCGAGAACAAGCCGCTGATATTCAGCGGAGTTTCGAAGAACAACTCAAAGTGCTGCATTTGGCAGTGCCAGGCTTTGTCGAACTGGTCTGCCATGATACAGGTTTAAAGATTTGATCGTCTCAGCAATGTCAGCTTTCCTCTTCTCTCAATTTGGCGGAGCCTTTTTGAATCCGTCCCCGGCCGTTCCTCATCGTGTACGAGCTTCCCCGAATCACAATAGGGCGTGACACACAAACGGCCACAGAAATCTGTGATCACTAGCTTTCTAGTTACGTTTTTGCTGTTACTCTTAACGGACCGAATGCCCAATAGAATCGGCAAGGGTTCGCGCTTTCGCGGAATCGTCGTTATCGTTCTTTGCTGTTTTGGGCGATCCAGAGCCCCAGAGCTTCTTCCGTCATGGTTCCCGCCGCGACCGACAGCATGGTTTCGATGGCGTCTACCTGGGACGCAGTCAGGCGGTAGCCGTTGATGGCAAGGAACAAACCGATACAGAGGAAGGCCGCCCGTTTGTTGCCATCCACAAAGGCATGGTTCTTGGCTACGCCGTAACCGTAGGATGCCGCCAGTTCCGCGAGCGTGGCGGCAGTATTGTAGGCATGGGTATTCCGGGGGCGCGCGAGGGCTGACTCCAGCAGACCTTCGTCGCGGAGTCCACGCGCACCCCCGAATTCTGCAATGCTTTCCTCATGAAGAACCAGCAAGGCCCTCTTGCTGATCCAGCGATATTCGGAACTCACTTAGCCAGCGCTTTGAAAGTGTCGCGATAATCCTTCATGAACTCGCGGCCGGCCTGAAGCTGGTCCTCGATTGCCGGATCATAGGGCGTTATGAAATAGCCATCCGCCGTCTCGATGGCATAAAGCGTATCGCCATTTTCCACCTTCATCCGGGCGAGCATCTCTTTCGGAAGAACGGCTCCCGTAGACGCGCCCATCTTGGTCAGCTTAAGCGAGGTTGTCATGACGGTAGCTCCTTTCCATGATGTTTATGATCTTCCTAGATTAACAATACTGGGCGACAGAGGTAGCGGACCCCGGGAGAGTTAGGTTAACTTTACCCAGGCCCACTGAACCGTTAGTTGTTTCTGGACCAACACCCGGACGACCGCAAACCTTAACTCTGGGTTGGATGCCATCCGACGGTTTTGCTACGGCGCAGAATTCGCCACCAAGAACAGTATTGAAGCGCAGCCGGGTCCGCCGCCTTGTGCTCGGTTTGGGAAGGTCTAGCGGCTGATGCGCTTGTCGAACCAGAAGGGGCCGAAGGGGAGGAAGGCCGCGAGGAGGCCGAGGCCGATCTCTTTTAGGGGCCATTTGTGGTTGCGGGCGGCTAACAGGACCATCACCGCGTAGATGAGGAAGAGCGCTCCGTGGAGGGAGCCGACGATTCGTACGGCTTGGGGTTGGCCGGCTAGATACTTGAGTGGCATTGCGATGCCGAGGAGGATCAGGAAAGAGAGGCCTTCTGCGATGCCGGAGCGGCGGAGCCAGAGCAGGTCGTTGGAATGATTCATTGTGCGTTTGCGAAGAAG
>JBBRIO010000468.1:0-4540 GCA_038220855.1 Bryobacterales bacterium
TTCGGCTGCCGGCGCTGCCGCTATCTTCGGCGCGGATCGGAACGCCGCAGTTGGGCATTACTTTGGGGGACGCCCAGCTTTTGGCGAGCCTGTTAAACACGATGGGGAGCCGGGTGCAGCGGGCGGAGATCCGCACGATGCATGGCATGCCGGCGCAGTTCGCGGTGGGGGAGCGGTATCCCATCCTAACGGCGGGCTTCTTCGGCGGAGAGCCAACCGACGGCAGCACCGCCTTTCGACCGCCGCCGACGTTTCAGTTTGAGAACCTCGGACTGACGTTGAAGGCCACGCCCTACACCCATTCGACCGATGAGATGACCGTGGAGATTGAGGCCGAGTTCAAGGTGCTGACGGGGGCGCAGATCAATGGGATCCCGATTTTGGCCAACCGGAAGTTCAACTCGACGGTACGCCTGTCGAACGGGGAGTGGGCGATGATGGCCGGGGTCGGCAGTTCGAGCCAGACGCTGACGAAGGCGGGGCCGGCGGGTTTGATTCAGATTCCCTGGATTGGGGCACTTTTCCGACGTAATACGGTGGAGCTCGATGAGTCCGAGACGATCGTGATGCTGCGGCCGCGGGCGTTGGCGCTACCCCCGTCGGAGGTGGTCACGCGCGCGATTCGGCTGGGAAGCGAGACGCATCCCCGCATTCCGCACTAGGCGCCCATGCGGCATTCGGCGTGGATGGCCTTGACGGCCTTCTCGATGCCGTTCCGGGGGACAACAAGGTTGATGGTGAGCTCGCTGGACCCTTGGGCGATGGCGATGATATTGACCTGCTCCCGGCTCACGGCGGTGAAGATACGGCCAGCCAGGCCGGCGCTGCCGCGCATGCCTTCGCCGACGACGGCGATGAGGCCGACGTTGTCGTCAACCTCAATGGGCCGCAGGTAGCCGTGCTCGATTTCGAGGGCCAGGGTTTCGCGGAGGGCTTGGAGGACGAGGGGGAGTTCATCCTGGCGGATGAGGAAGCAGAAGCTTTGGCGGTAGCTGGAGCTAGAGAACGTCAGGACCTCGGCGCCGACCATGGCAAGGGCGTCGAGGGCGCGGGCCATGATGCGGGTGCCGGTGACTTCGGCGCTGGCGGGTTCGACGGAGACCATGGCCACGTTGGCCATGGAGGTGACCGCGCGGGCCCCTTGCCCGGGCGAGGTGAGCGACGGGGCGATGTAGGTGCCGGGAGCGGCGGTATTGAAGGAGTTCTTGCTCCAGACGGGGATCTTCTTTTCGACGAGGGGGGCGAGGGTACGGGGGTGGAGCACCTTGGCGCCGTTGTAGGCGAGTTCGGCGGCCTCGGCGTAGGTGACTTCGGAAAGGACTTTGGCGTCGTGGACGAGGCGGGGGTCAGCGGACATGATGCCATCGACGTCGGTCCAGATCCAGAGTTCCGAGGCGTCGAGGGCGTAGGCGAAGATGGAGGCGGAAAAGTCGCTGCCGCCGCGGCCGAGGGTGGTGGGCTTGCCATCGGCGGTAGCGCCGTTGAAGCCGGTGAGGATGGGGACGACGTGGGCGGCGAGGAGGGGCGCGAGGTGTTCAGCGGCCTTTTGGCGGGTGTGGTCGAGGAGGGGGGTGGCGTTGCCGAAGACGGCGTCGGTGACGATGACGCGGGCGGCGTTGACGGCGGCGGCGGGGGTGCCTTGGCTATTGAGATACGCCGCGAGCAGCAGGGCGGAGAGCCTTTCGCCGACGGCGATGGCTTCATCGACCGAGCGGGGGGGGCGATCGCCGAGGAGCTGCATGCCTTTGGCGATGCGCTCGAACTCGGCGAGGATGGAGTCGATCTCCGCGAGAGCGCCATCGAGGAGGGCGGCGGGCAGGAGGTCGTGGGCGGTCGAGTGATGCCGGGAACGGAGGGTCGCGAGGTTTTGGCCGACGGCGTCGGAGTCATTATTCTCGGCGTGACGGAGGGTATCGAGGAGGAGGTCGGTGACCTTGCTCATGGCGGAGACGACGACGGCGGTGGGGCGCTGGCTTTGCTGCTGGGCGGTGAGTTGGGCGGCGACGCGAATCCGGCCGGCGGAGCCCATGCTGGAGCCGCCGAATTTCATGACGAGGAGGGTATTCAACTGGTAACAGCCTTTCCGTTGGAGGTACGGGCGCGGACGATTTGGAGGATCGCTTCGACCACTTCGCCGGACGGGAGATGGGAGGAATCGAGGTAGACAGCGTCGGGGGCCTGGAGGAGCGGGGCTTCGGCGCGGGTACGGTCGCGATGATCGCGGGCTTGAATTTCCTGGGTTACGGCGGCAAGATCCCCGCCGAGTTGGTCGACGCGGCGGGCGGCGCGGACGTCGGCGGCGGCGTCGAGGAAGATTTTCACTTGGGCGTCGGGGAAGACGTGGGTGGCGATATCGCGTCCTTCCATGACGACACTGAGACGGTCCCCCATGGCGCGCTGCTTTTCGACGAGGGCCCGCCGGACCCCGGCTACGACCGAGACCTGGGAGGCGGCGCTCGCGATTTCGGGGGTCCGGATGGCGGCCGAGACGTCTTCGCCGTTCAGAAAGACCTGGTCCGGGCCGAGTTCGATATTGGCGGCGAGGGCCAGTTGGGTGAGATTCAGGTGGTCATCGAACGCGGTTCCTTGCCGAGAGGCCCAGAGGGCGACGGCTCGGTACATCGCGCCGGTGTCGATGTAGAGAAAGCCCATGCGTTCGGCCACTTGGCGGGCAACCGTGCTTTTGCCGGCACCGGCTGGACCATCAATGGCCACGACGATTCGTTTTTCCATGCCTTCATGTTTTATTTTGACAGAGGTGAGGGGTCTTTGCTGGGTGATTTGCAATCTCTTCACCCCTCAGGCCGCGATAGGCACCTTTTTCGGCCGAGCCGGGCCAGAAGCTCGCCGCATTCGCAGCCGGGATTGACGATCGCCATAAATCGTTCATTATAAAGCAGGTTAAGTACGTATTCAGGGCGCTTCGATTCCGGTTCGTTTTTGGTCTGGCCGGCCAGACTGAGCATTTCTCGGACTACTTCCGAGTTGGGAAGGAGCGTTATCCTGGATCGACGTCGAATCGGCTGACGGACGATTTTCCAGAGCACGGATCGCGTCCGTGCGGGTCTGTTCCGCGATTGGCACCTTCGGTACGGCCGAGCCGGGCGAGGAGGCCGTCATTTTTTCAGCCAGAGCTAAGATCGTGATAAGTTGTTCATTTTAAGGCGGGTTAAGTACGTATGGTGCGAGCTTCATTGCCGGTTCGTTTTTGGTCTGGCCGGCTAGAAGGAGCATTTCTCGGACGACTTCCGAGTTCGGAAGGAGCGGTGGCCAAGATCGACGTCGAATCGGCTGACGGACGATTTTCCAGAGCACGGATCGCGTCCGTGCGGGTCTATTTCGCGATTGGCACCTTCGGTAGGGCGATCCGGCCGAGGAGTTCGCCACATTCGCAGCTAGAGCGAAGATCGCCATAAGTTGTTCATTTTAATCAGGTTAAGTACGGATGTTGGGAGCTTCGTTTCCGGTTCGTTTTTGGTCTGGCCCGTAGAGTCCGCTTGCTAACGCGCGAGGTTCAGCGCTGTCAACAACGCCAAAGCACTCGGAAAACATCCGGGTTGGGAACGAGCGGTACCCTGGATCGACGCTGAATCGGCTTACGGACATTTTGCCAAGACACGGATTGCGTCCGCGCGGGTCTATTCCGCAATTGGCACCGTGGGTACGGCCGAACCGGGCGAGGTGGTCGTCACAGTCCCAGCTAGAGTTAAGACCACGGTAAGTTGTTAGTTTTACAGTATGTTAAGTACGTGGGTTGGGAGCTTCGTTTCCGGTTCGTTTTTGGTCTGGCCGGCCAGACTTTGCGTAGAGTCCGATTGCTGACGCGCGGGGTTCAGTGCTGGCAACAAGGGCGTACGTCGAACCGCCACCACAAAAAACTCGCGCGCCTAAGAACTCGGACAACTTCCGGGTTGAGAACGAACGGCGGACGGACATATTGCCAAGGCACCGATTGCTTCGTGCCGGTCTACGCCGCGGTCGGGATCTTTTTACGACCGTACCGGGCGAGGAGTTCGCCGCATTCGTAGTCCGGAGCGACGATCGCCATAACTTCCTCATTCTCAAGCATGTTAAGTACGTATGCGGGCAACTCGAATTCCGGTTCGTTTTTGGCCTGGTCGGCCAAACCGAGCACTTCTTCGACTACTTCGGGGCAAGGAACGAGCGGTTCGATCATTTTGCTATCGGCCGAGATGTCAATGGGCTCTGGCGGCTGCATCGGAAAATTCTTGCGCAGTTGGATCAGATTTCTCTGGAGCGAATTGTAGGCGTTGAGATACCCTTTCTTCTTGCGTTCGAGGAGACGGTGGGTTTTGTCTTCGGTCGCGGCCCGGTGAAACCCTTGGAGAAGTTGCTCCGCCATATTGACGTCAGGGTGCTCCCGGAGCACGCTATCGAGATTTCGTTGGAGGGCCAACGTTTCGGCGTCGCTGGCGCGCTGGAATTGAAACAGTTCGCAGGTCATTTGCCGGACGAGCGCATGTTCGCAATCCGAGTGCGGCTTGTACTGCTTCATGTGCTTTTGTTGCAGCCGGACGAA
>JBBRIO010000469.1:0-4537 GCA_038220855.1 Bryobacterales bacterium
ACCTGTAGATCGCCTCAGACCGGTGGCTTATTCCATCCGCCTTCCTCTGGCCGTACCAGGTCCTCTAAAAGACCGCGCACCCGAGCGAGTACCGTCCGGACCTGCGCCCGCCGGGTTAGGAACTCCCCCCTAGCCAGCGCCGGAGCCAGCAACTGCCCCAGGCACAGATAGACCCCCAGAAACGCGCCCGCCGTCATTTCCCCGGATGCCAATTGAGGCCCCGCCACGGCCACCATCCCGCTCATTCCCGCAGTCATCACCAGCCCGCTTTCGGTTCCAAACCACAACTCGGTGCGCCGTCTCGCCGCCTCCGCTCGCACCTGCTCCGCTGCCACCCGCCAGACCATCCGTTCCCGCCCCCGCTTTCCTGGCATTCCCCGCACTACGGGCAGACTCGCCAAGTGTTCCTGCAGACCATTACTCGCCGCCCCTGCCAACTCCTGAACCGCCCGCCCGTCCCGTTCCAGCCGAGGCCCCCAATACCGTTTCAAAGCCCACAGCGCCAAGTTCATCGGCCCCGCCATCCAGAGGAGCCGCGGATCGTAGTGCGCCACGGCCCACGCGGCGGCCCCCACGCCGCTCCCGAGCGCCACTACTTGTATCAATCCCCGGTACACGCCTTCCGCCAACTGTTCCGCGTCCCGCTCCACATGGAACTGCGTCTCCCCCGCCGGTTGCCTGTCATGGAATTCCGCGCCCAAATCACCGGCCTTTCGCACCATCTCCCGCCGCAACCGCAGCCCAAAACGCTTCGTCGCCCTCTGCCCCCAAACGGTCGCCGCCACGCTCAATCCCTGGCGGATCACCGCGCCTAGCAGTAGGAACCCGGCCCCCCACAACGGAGCCAGCGCGTCCCGCCCCACCACCGCCCGGTCCAGTGCCCAGGCCAACACCAGCGGATCAGCCATCGCCGCCCCACTGGCCAAGCCTGTGCAAACGGTGGCACCCGCATAGGCGCCCGTGCCGGGCCTTAGCCGCTTCCAAAGCCAACGTATATTCGTTACTCGCTCCATCTTAATTTCCATCCTGCCTCACTCTTCCCGAGGTGCCTCGCCAATAGCGTCGCGATGGCAACACTTGCCTCGATTGGCCAAGCCAAACCCGTCCGTTGCGCTAATAGCGTATCCTGCGATGGTATTGCGGATTCTCCTCACAGTCATTGAAGCCCCAGGGTTCGTTAGGGATGCGGAGACCGCACTGACGGACCTGGAAAGAATTGAACTAATCTCGTTCCTTGCGGCGAATCCAGAAGCGGGGGACATCATGCCGGAAACCGGTGGCGCTCGAAAGCTGCGCTGGCGGGCGCAAGGGACGGGAAGGGAAAGCGGGGCGGAACCCGAGCGATCTACTACTATCACGACCTCTCCGTTCCGCTGTTTCTCCTCGGCGTCTTTACCAAGAACGAAAAATCAAATCTGACCAGAGCGGAGCGCCACGAAATGAAGGCACTCTTTCCTCGGCTTATCGCGGGTTACCGCGGAAGGATGGCCAAATGAAGAGTACCGAACCGTCAAAACAGAAGAAAGCGACCCCAGGCAGTCGAATCCTTGACAACTTACGGGAAGCCGTCGATTGGGCCGAAGGGAAGGACATTCCCGTTCGGATCACAACCATAGAAGTGCCCGTTATCGATGTTCGAGCCGTGCGCAAACGCCTGGGGTAAAGCCAAGCCGCCTTCGCGGCAAAATTCGGATTCGAAGCCGCAACGTTGCGGAATTGGGAGCAGGGGCGGACTCGCCCAGATGGGCCCGCCCGCGTTCTCCTCGCCGTCATTGCCCGGCACCCGGAAGCGGTGGAGGACGCACTGCAAAAAGCAAGCTAAATCACCCGTCTCGCTCGCTACAATTCCCGCGCCAAATCGCCAATTATTGCCTCTCGTATTTTCTTGATTCGATCCGCATACTCGATTCAGCGATATGCGAGACCTTACCCAAACCCCTCCCTACTGCTGGTCCTCCTCTCAGGAAGATCTCAATGCCCCGCCGCCCCGGAGCCAACCATGCTAACCCCCGGCCACCGCTTCCCGGACTTCCAACTCACCGCATGTGTCAACCGGCAGCCCAAGCAAGCCTTCTCCGAACTCCGCCACAACAGCTACCCCAATCAATGGATTCTGTACTTCTTCTGGCCGAAGGACTTCACCCCCGTCTGCGCCTCCGAACTCCGTGCTTTTGCCGACATAGCGCCCGACTTCGCCGACCGCGATTGCGTCCTGATCGGGGCCAGCACCGATTCTGAATTTGTCCATCTCGCCTGGTGCCGTTTCGGCGTCG
This sequence comes from Bryobacterales bacterium, assembly GCA_038220855.1. Classification (GTDB taxonomy): domain Bacteria; phylum Acidobacteriota; class Terriglobia; order Bryobacterales; family Bryobacteraceae. The sequence continues at coordinate 2,274 of JBBRIO010000469.1, forward strand.
CCCCCGATGCGCTGGCCTTCCCCATGCTCGCCGACGTGAAGCGGGAACTAACCACCGCCGCCGGAATCCTCGACCCCCGCGAAGGCGTCGCTCAACGTGCCGCATTCCTCGACGACCCCGGCCAGATCATACGCCACGCCTCCGTCAATGATTTCTCAGCGGGCCGCAATCCCTCCGAACTCCTCCGCGTCCTGGACGCCCTGCAAATGGACGCCCTCTGCCCCGCCCGCTGGGAGAAAGGCCAGCCCGTCATTGACCGGCCCACCGCCTTCATCGAATCCATGAACCTTCAGGAGGCTGCCGTCTAATGCTCCCCGCGCCGCAATCCATTCCCATCGTCCCGCGCCGCCTTCTTCTCCGGGCGCTGCTGCTCCTCTTCGTCTACGATCTCCGCGCCCGCTTCAGCCGCTTTGAAACCTTGTCAGGCTGGGCCACCCCATCCCTGCAAAACTCGCAGTCCGTCTCCGTTGCCTCTCTCGTCGACGCCGTGGATCTCGCCTGCACCTGGTACCCCAAAACCGCCCCTTGCTTGCAGCGTTCTGCCGTCCTTGCTCGCCTCCTCCGGCAGCGCGGCATCGCCGCCGAACTGCTGATCGGTGTCCAGCGTTTCCCCTTCCGCTCCCATGCCTGGGTAGAAGTGGCGCAGCGCCCCGTCAACGAGCGAGCCCGCGTTCGCGAAGTCTATCGCGTCCTCGATTCCTGGGGTGCCGCATGACCGCCGCCCCGCCTACTGCTACCGACCTCGTCATCACCTCGCGCGCAGGAGAAACTCTCGCCCTCTCCACCCTCCGCGGAAAAGTGGCCATTGTCGCCTTCATCAGCAAAGCCGCCTGCCACACCGGACCGGTAATGGAGATCATCGATCAGCTTTGGCTCGAAATCGGCGCTAGCCAGTTCGCCGCCGTCGGCTGCGTCGTCGATCTCGAACGGGGCGAACAATTCCGCGAGTACGGGCCCTTCATGGTGCCGCTGGGTGCCGCTCCCCGCCGCGCTGTCGCGGACTACCTCAAAGTCTCCATGTCCGGCTTCGGTGTCCCGCAGTTCATTTTGCTGGACCGCTCGGGCAAACAGCGTTTCCTCCTCGGCGTGCCGCGCGGCGACGAGTTCCTTGAGATGGTCGACAACATTCGCAAACTCGTCGACTTGCTGCTTGACGAAGGTTCGCCAGCGGGGGCAAACTCATGAGCGCCCAAGCAGGCATCGTTTTCTGGGACGGCGCACCCACTGGGCCGGCCGCCCTGGACCCGCTCCTCCCGTTCCTCTACCGCCAAGGTCCGGACGGCCTCTCCTTCGCGGTCGAAGGTGCCGCCTGCCTCGCATACGGCGCCTGTCGCGTCACGCCGGAAGATGCGTCAACTTCGCTCCCCGTTCGCGGACACAATGGCACCCTTCTCACCTGGGATGGCCGTCTCGATAATCGCGGTGACCTCCTCCTGCTTCTCCATCTTCCGGCCAGCACTTCGGATGCCGCCTTGGCTCTGGCCGCTATCGAGCAGTGGGGCGACGGCGCGTATGCCCGCCTCCTCGGCGATTGGGCGCTCAGTTTGTGGGACCCCCAGGCACGCCGCGTCACCCTCGCACGGGACTACGCCGGGCACGCGCCGCTTTTCCACTACGCCACGCGGAACCGCCTCCTATGGTCTTCCGAACTGGAAGGGCTGGTGGCCTTCGCCCGTCACGCGGGCGAAACGCTCACGCTCAACGAAGCCTGGGTCGCTGGTTTCTTCGCGCGCGGCGCTGACCCGGTATTAACACCCTACCAACAGATCCACGCCGTTCGCCCCGGAGTCTACCGGCACTATCAGCAAGCCGGCTCCCGAGAACAAGGCCACTTCCAATTTGACCCGGATGCCGTCGTGCATCACCGCCGGGACGAAGAGTATGAGGAGCATTTCCGGCATCTCTTCTTCCAGTCCGTTGGCTGCCGTCTCCGCGCCTCCGGCCCCGTTTGGGTGCATCTCAGTGGCGGATTGGATTCTTCTTCGGTCGCCGCGGCGGCGGCTCACCTCGTCCGCACCGGTGCCGTCAGCTCCTCCGGCCTCACCGCGGTCTCCTCCGTCTACAAGCTCTCCCCGGAGAGCGACGAATCCCGCTTCATTCAGGAAGTGGTGGATCACTGCGGACTCAAGAATCGCCAATTCTCGGAAGTGGATTTTCCAGTCCTCGCCGACCCGGACTATGGTTATTCTCCCGCGGCCCCCAGCTACTTCGACGTCTTCGGGCACCGCGAAAAGCAGACTCTTGCGGCGATGAATGCGGAGGGT
>JBBRIO010000470.1:0-4507 GCA_038220855.1 Bryobacterales bacterium
ATGGATTGGTCGCGGGCGGTGAGGAACTCTTGCAGGAGGGCGGTACCGTCGACGCCGAAATCGAAGTCGGCGACGGCGAGTTGCTCGAGTGAATCGAAGCGGACGATGCCGGCTCCGCTGCCGCCGACGTTGGGTTTAAAGACGATGGGGAAAGTTAGGTTTTTGGCCGCTTCGAGGACGCGGGAGGCGTGGTTGACGACGACGGCCTTGGGATAGCCGACGCCGCAGCGGCGGAAGAGATCGAGCTGCCAGGCCTTCGAGATTTCGACGGCGTAGGCCGCGCTGCCGTTGACGACGGGGATGTTCGTTTCTTCGAGATGACGGAGATAGTCCCGGACGAGGAAGACGCCATTGCCGTGGCCGCGGCGGTGGGACGAGGGGCTCATCCGGTTGACGACGAGGTCAACGGGCGGGCGGACGGTGGGGTCGTAAAGAAAGGCATCCGCCGGGAGCTTCGTGAACGGGATGTTGCGGCGCGAGAGTTCGGCGAACAGGAGTTCGAACCACTCGGGGTGCTCGTAGAGGATGCCAATATTCATTACGCCTTCTTTCCTTCGACTTTGCCCTTCTTGCCGTCGGTGCCGGAGAAGGTCCCGTTGATCATGCCGTCCTTAAAGACCAGTTTGAGGGAGTAGGTGGTGCCTTCGGCAGAGATTTTGAAGGAGACGTCGTCGCCGGAGACGGTGAAATCTTTGGTGGGGATGGAGTCGTCGTCGGTGTTGACAACGGCCGAGAGGGTGCCGCCGGAATCGCGAACGATCAGTTGGACCTGGGACTGCTCTCCGTCGGCGTCGGTGCCGCGCAGCTCCCATTTGCCGGTGATGTCGGCGGCGAGTGAGAGAGCCGCGGTCAGAAAGAAAAGGGCGATAGTTCGAAACATGGGATTGTTCTCCTGTGATACAGATGAGAGGGTATGCTCAATCGTCGCGCGTTTTTAGGTTCCGCCGCTACTGTCGCTTTGATGCCGGCGGCGAAGAAGAAGATTCCGATCGGCCTGGAGCTGTACTCGGTGCGGGAGGACTTGGCCAAAGACCTATTTGGCACGGTGAAGGCCGTGGCGAAGCTCGGCTATGAGGGGGTGGAATTCTATTCCCCGTACACCGACTGGAAGCCCGAGTATGCCAAGGAAGTCCGGAAGTTGCTGGACGATGTGAACATGAAGTGCTTGTCGACGCACAATGGGAACCAGGCATTTTTGTCGGCGAACGTGGAGCGGGTGGCGGAGCTGAACACGATTTTGGGTTCGAAGCTGATGGTGATGGCGTCGGCGGGCAGGGTTACCACTTTGGACGGCTGGAAGGGCGTGGCGGAGAAGTTGGGGAAGGCGTCGGAGACGACGGCCAAGGCAGGAATCCGGGTCGGCTTTCATAACCACGCAGTGGAGTTCAAGCCGCTGGAAGGGAAGATGCCGCTGGTGGTTCTGGCGGAGAATACACCGAAAGCGGTGGTTTTGCAGTTGGACGTCGGCACTTGCGTCGAGACGGGGAACGATCCGGTGAAGTGGATCAAGGACCATCCGGGGCGGATTGTTTCGCTGCATTTGAAGGATTGGGCGCCGGCTCCGGGGAAGGGGTACGAGACCGTGTTTGGGGAAGGCGTGGCGCCGTGGAAGAAGATATTTGCGATGGCGGAGAAGGTGGGCGGGGTGGAAGGTTACTTGATTGAGTACGAGGGAAAGACGACGCCGATGGAAACGGTTGGACGTTGCCTGGAGAACTATCGCAAAATGAAGGGATGATCCGTTCTGTATTTCTAAGCTTGGTTTCTTTCGGCATCCTGTTTGCGCAGGATGCCGAACTTGTTTTGCGGACGACGGTGGGCTATGGGACGATGCTGGCGAGTCGTCCGCTGGCGGACGAGCAGAAGGCGGAGGCCAAGCGATTAGGGGCGGCGGCGCAGGCGGCCGCAGCCGGGGGGAAGTACGGCGACGCGATGCGGAGCTACGCGCAGGGTACGGCGTTGATGATGGGGCAGGAGTGGACGCCGGCCGTCGAGTTTACGGCGGGCTTGCAGGCGAAAGCGGACCACGCAGTGGTGGCGCCAGGGGCGACTGTGCAGGTGACCTTAGGGACCATGTTCGCAGCGACGCGCCCGATGACGGAGAAGGTGGCTGTCACGCTGACGCTGCGGCGGCCGAACGAGATGGCGGGTCCGCCGGTGGCGGCGGCGATGATCGTGAACGCGGCGAAGCTGCCGATGGTGATCGAAGCGAAGATTCCAGGAGACGCGGCGGGGGACTACCTCGTGGATGCTCGGTTGTCGCTGGGGGAGAAGTCGCTGCCGGGGCGGACGATTTCGGTGCACGTGGAGGACTTGGCCAAAGACGTGGCGGCGCTGCGGAAGCGGAACCCGGAGGACCCGACGGCGGCGTATGTGCTGGCGCTGTATGAGCGGGCGGATCGAGGGGAGATGTCGCCGTTTCGGATCGACTTTAAGAAGGAGTTTGCGCGGGCGAACGAGTTGCTGGACGCGCGGGCGGCGGGCAAGGACCCGTTTGCGGGGAAGGCGGGCGATTTCAAAAAGGCTTATCGGAGCGGGGTGGATGCTAGCTTGCAGCCGTATCGGCTATTTGTGCCCGCGGAGTACGACGGGTCAAAAGCGGCGGGATTGGTGGTGGCGTTGCATGGGATGGGCGGGGACGAAAACTCGATTTTCGACCAATACGCGGCGGGAAGGATGAAGGCTGAGGCGGAGAAGCGGGGGTTGTTTGTGGTGTGTCCGAAGGGCCGGGGACCGGCGTCGATGTATCGGGGCGACGCGGAGACGGACGTGCTGGACGTGCTGGCGCAGGTCCGGAAAGACTACAAGATTGATAACAAGAAGGTGTACCTGATGGGGCATTCGATGGGGGCGTTTGGGACGTGGTCGATCGCGATGAAGTACCCGGAGATGTTCGCGGCGTTGGGGCCGATTTCAGGGGGCGGGAACCCGGCGGGGATGGAGAAGATCAAGGCGATTCCGCAGTACATCGTGCACGGGGATAACGACAAGACGGTGCCGGTGGAGCAGAGCCGGATGATGGTGGAAGCGGCGAAGAAGTTGGGGACTCCGATTGTCTATGTAGAGGTGCCGAAGGGGAGCCACGTGGACATCGCGGTGCCGAATTTTGCGCCGATGTTGGACTTCTTTGTGAAGCAGTGAGATAGAATCGACGCACAGCTATGCGTCGATTCTTATTAACCTTTTGCATGACATTGCCCCTCTGCGCGCAAGCGCCGGAGATGTATCCGCTGGGGCCGGATTCGCAGGTGAAACCGGGGGTGCCGCAGGGGACGGTGACGAAGGGGACGTGGTCGAATTCGAAGATTTTCCCCGGGACGACGCGGGAGTATTGGACCTACGTGCCGGCGCAGTACAAGGCGTCGGAACCGGCGGCGGTGATGATCTTCCAGGACGGCGGAGGGATGATTTCGCCGACGGGGCGGTTTCGGGCGCCGGTGGTGTTGGACAACCTGATTGCGAAGGGTGAGCTGCCGGTGATAATTGGGATTTTCATCAACCCCGGCGTTATGCCGGCGGCGAATGCGAACGCCGAGGCGCGCTATAACCGGAGCTTTGAATACGACGCGCTGGGCGACCGGTACGCGCGGTTTTTGCTCGAAGAGATTTTGCCCGAGGTGGGCAAGGGGCTGAACCTTTCGAAGGATCCGAACCAGTATGGGTTGATGGGATCTTCGTCCGGGGCGATTGCGGCGTTCAACGCGGCGTGGGAACGGCCGGACAAGTTCCGGCGGGTGATGAGTTTTATCGGGACGTTCGTGAACATTCGGGGCGGGCAGGAGTTCCCGACTTTGATTCGGAAGATGGAGCCGAAGCCGCTGCGGGTGTTCCTGCAGGACGGCAAGCGGGATAACAACATCTACGCCGGCAGTTGGTATGTGGCGAATCAGGATATGGCTTCGGCGTTTGAATGGGCGGGGTATGACTATACGTTCGTGGTGGGCGAGGAGCAGCATAACGCGATTCACGGGTCGGCGATTTTGCCGGACGCGATGCGGTGGTTGTGGCGGGAGCCGAGCAAGCCGATCACGAATCGGATGCGGCCGGGAGATCGACAATTTTCGCGGATGATTGTGGGCGATAGTCAGTGGGAGCTAGTGAGTGAGGGGCACGTGTTTACCGAAGGACCGGCGGTGGATAAGGCGGGGAATGTTTACTTCACCGATACGCGGGCGAGCAAGATTCATAAGATTTCGGTGGCGGACGGGAAGGTTTCGGTGTTCAAGGACGACTCTGGAAACGCCAACGGATTGATGTTCGGGCCGGATGGGAAGCTGTATGCGTGTGAAAACGGGCGGAAGCGGATTGTGGCTTACGACGTGGCGACGGGCGTGGCGACGGCGGTGGCGACGGACGTGAATTCGAACGACCTGGTGATCAACGCGAAGGGGGAGATTTGGTTTTCGGATCCGACGACGAAGAAGGTTTGGTACTTGAAGCCAGGCGGGGAGAAGCGAGTGGTGCATGAGGGATTTGAGTTTCCGAATGGGGTGATTCTGTCGCCGGA
>JBBRIO010000471.1:0-4503 GCA_038220855.1 Bryobacterales bacterium
CACCGAATACCGCGGATCGTTCCGCATCAGCCCCACAAACATCATCAGCCCCCGCTGCACCGCCCCGTTCCAAACCACCTCCCCCATGGCCTCCCCCCACCAAGCCACCGTCGTCCCGCCCACCGGTCGCGGCCAAAATCCCGCCGCCAAGGCCATCACAAAAATCGCCGCCGCGGCAGCCCCCCACAAAGGCCAAGCCCGTCGCCGAGGCCCCTGCCGCAACACCCGCTCTTTCAAATCCGCCGGCATCGGCTCCAGCGGAATCCCCTCCGCCAACATCGCCGCCGCCTCCGCCATCTCCATCGCGTCTCGCTCAGCGTCGTGCGGATTCATACAGCCCTCCCCATGCTCAACGCAAACCGCAACTGTAGCAGCCCCCGCCGCAGATAACTCTTCACCGTCCCCAGCGGCACCCCCATCCGCTCCGCAATCTCCGGATGCGACAAATCTTTCCAAATCGCCAACTGCAAAGCCTCCCGCTGCTCCGGCCGTAAATTCTCCATCTCCCGCGCCGCAATCTGCGCGTCCAGCATCGTATCCAGCGTCGTCCCCCCGGCCGTCACCTCGCCCTTCTCGGCCACCAACTCCGGCCGCCTCCCCCGCGCCCGCCGCCGGTCAATCAACCGCCGCCGAGCAATCATAGCCACAAACGTCGCCTCCCCCGCCACTCGTTCATCGAACCGCCCCGCACTCCGCCACAAGTCAACAAAGATCTCCTGCACCGCGTCCTCTGCGTCCTCCCTGCCCTCCGCATACCGGCGAGCAATCGACCACACCAACCCGCCGTACCGCTCCACACACTCGCGCACTGCCGCCGGCTCCCCCGCCGCCACCCGCGGCAAGAGCCGCGCCTCCTGGGGAGCCGATACCGGCGCGGACTTTGTTTCCAGGGCCACTCAGTTACTACCTTACGGCATCAACACCGTATCAATCACGTGGATGATCCCGTTCGTCGTCTGCACGTTCGCCTTCAACACCCGAGCGTTATTCACATGCACCGCCTGCCCGTTCGACGAGAACTTCACAATGCCCCCCTCCACCGTCTTCGCCCCGTTCAGCGCCACCACATCCGCCGCCGCCAACCGCCCCGGCACCACGTGATAGGTCAAAATCTTCGCTAGCGTCGCTCGGTTCCGCGGCTCCAGCAGCCCCCGCAAGGTCGCCCGCGGAATCTTCCGAAACGCTTCGTCCGTCGGCGCAAACACCGTATACGGTCCCGGCCCCCGCAGCGTCTCCAGCAGCCCCGCCGCCTTCACCGCTCCCACCAACGTCTCGAAGTTCCCGGCCCCCACGGCTGTCTCTACCAGGTCCCCCTTCGGGTGCGACCCGCCCAAACTCATCGTGGCCGCCGAAGCCGCCAAAATCAAAACTCGTGAAAGAAAGGTTGTTCTAAGCATCATGACCCTGTAGTTCGTCTACCACCACCTATCTGATGCACCACGCCGCAAATATTTCTTATACAATCAGGCCAGGAATATCGCCCATGCAACGCAGAGAACTCATCCAATCCGCCGCCGGCCTCACCATCCTTCGCAGCGGCATCCTTCGCGGCCAGACCGCCCCCAGCAACCGCCTCAACGTCGCCCTCATCGGCGTCTGGGGACGCGGCACCGCCCACTACAACGTCCTCCGCGATGAAAACGTCGTCGCCCTCTGCGACGTCAACGACCTCCGCACCAAGGAAGGTCTCGAAATCTTCCCCAAAGCCAAAACCTACTCCGACTGGCGCCCATGCCTCGATCAGAAGGATATTGACGCCGTCATCATTTGCACCGCCGACCACCATCACGCCTTCATCGCCAACTGGGCCATCAACCGCGGCAAACACGTCTTCTGTGAAAAGCCCCTCGGCATCTCCGTCGAAGAGGTCCGCACCGTCCGCGCCAACTACCTCAAGAACAAAACCAAAGTAGCCACCCAGCACGGCACCCAGCGCCACGCCTACCCCAACTTCGAACGCCTCCGCGAACTCATCCTCGACGGCGCCATCGGCGACCTCAAAACCGTCCACGGCTGGGACGCCCGCCAACTTCCCCGTCCCGGCTACCCCGTCGCCCAGGGCCAGCCCCCCGCCGAACTTCACTATGAACAGTGGATCGGCCCCTCGCCCTATCACCCCTACAGCCCCCAATACTTCGGCGGTGCCGCTGGCCTCAACTGCCTCTTCTGGAACATGTACCGCGATTTCGGCGTCGGCCAAATGGGCGACATGGGCGCCCACACCATGGACCTCCTCTGGAACGCGATCGACGCCGGAGCCCCCACCGGCATTGAAGTCGACCAGGAAGCCACCGACAAATACAACCCTGACATCTGCCCCGTCAAACTGAAAGTGACCTTCGAACACCCCGCCAACACCTGGCGCGGGCCCATCGAGGTCGTCTGGTACCAGGGCGGCATGAAGCCCACCGCCCCCAAGGGCTACATCGATATTTCGAAGGTGCCCAACGGAGCCATCTTCGAAGGAACCAAGGGCAGCATCTTCGCCGACTTCACCACGCGAGTCATTATCCCTAACAACGACGACGGCGATCTAACTTACTACAAGCGCCGCGCCAAATCCGATACCCTTCCCCTCATCGGCGGCACCGGCCAGCCCACCCAGGGGGCCGCCTCCCGTCCCGGCGGCGGAGGCGGTGGCAACCGCGCCGCCCAGCCCCTCCCCCCCGGTTTCACCGCCCAGCCCAACCAGCAGCCCGGCCCCAGCGGCTTCCCTGAAATCCAGATGCTGAACGGCAAAATCCCTGCCGCTCTAGGCCTACCCAACCCCGCGTTAGAAGGCATCCGCGCCGGCAACCCGCCCAACCGCGGTGGCGACGCCTTCCAGCGCGAATGGCTCGACGCCTGCAAAGGCAAGTCGAACAACGTCACGCACGGCACGAGCAGCAAAACGCATTGCGACTTCGATTACTCCGGAACAATGATGGAGCAGATGTTACTCGGCTTAGTCGCCCATCGAGTCGGCAAGAAACTAACTTACGATCCCGTGGCCGGCCGCGTCACCAACGTCCCCGAGGCCAACGACTACCTCAAACGGTCCTACCGCCCCAACTGGACTCTCAACGGCTAGAAGTCCACATCCGCACATCGGTCCGAACAAAATCATTGCCTTTGGCCAGCAGCCTCTCGCCACGCTCGGTGGCGAGAGCATAGGCGAAACAATCCCCAAAATTCAACCGCGCGGGATGACCGCTTCCCTTGCCAAAATCCCGATACGCCGCCCGGGCAATCCGCGCTTGACTCACCGTAACTTCGACTATCTTTATTCCGGACTCTCACAGAAAATCATCCAATCGTCGGCTCGCAACGGGGCTGCGCCCTCCATCCACGACGATGGCAGTCTCCAGGTAACTGCCCGCCGAAATCAGCGTCCTCCCCTCCTCCGCTACAATCGCATCCACAAAATACGCAGCGTCCGGTTCCCCTCTTAAGATCGCGATCAGCGCCGAAGTATCGACAATCACTTCGGTAGACCTAACTCATCGTACAGAAGCTCCCCGTGGTCGACGCTCAAATAAGGCTCACTCATATGCTTCGCGCAATCCCTGCCAATTGCCAACAACGCTTCAACCCTCGCTTCTCTCGGCTGAATCCGATTCAGCGAATCCCGCAGCGCCTCCGTTACCACTTGCGTCATCGACTTCCCAGTCAATTCAGCCAAGCTATGAGCGAGCTCATAAGCTTCACCGTTCTTAATATTGAGATTCATCCATTCACCCTACCTGATTCTACCATTCGTCACTGCAACACCCGATACGCCACCCCCCGCACCGCCCCCGTCGTGTTATACGAAGCAAACCCCAGCGGCGACGACAGCCCAATGTCCCCCCGACGCAACCCGATCTCCCGCCCCTGAATCGCCAAATCCACCACCCGCTCCTCCCCAATCCAAGCCCGGATCCGCCCCGGCGTCACCTCCAACCGAATCGCGTACCACTTCCCCGTCTCAAACGTAAAGTAGTTCCGCGTCTCGTTGTCCGCTGCGTCCCACCCGTCAAGGCTCGAAACCCCCACAATATCCCCGCCCCATCCCCCGGTCACCAGCGTCGCAAACGACTCCCCCACCGGAAACGTCAAACTGGCAAAGAAGTCTCCCCCCGCCCGCCGTGTCCCCTCAAACCGGATCTCATAATTCATCTTCGGAAACGCGCCGCCCCAGGTCACCCCGGTCAACGGAGCCCCGGCCCCCAACACCATCTCCCCGCCCTCCACCTTCACCGGCCCTTTACGCGGAAAACCCGTCTCCTTCCATTCCCCCAAACTCTTCCCGTCGAATAGCGACTGCCACTCCCCCGCCTTCGGCTGCGCCGCCAATCCACCCGCCAAAATCACGCTAAGTAAGCAAAGTCGTCTCACGCCCCGAAGTCTATCACCCGTTTCCGATCGCATACAATGTTGAGACCGCCATGCGCATAACCATAGCCATCCTCTGCCTCGCCGCACTCGCCTCTGCCGCCGACAAAAAGAAGCCCATCGTCACCACTAAGACGAAGGTCGAAGTGG
>JBBRIO010000472.1:0-4493 GCA_038220855.1 Bryobacterales bacterium
GTGGTCCAATTTGTGCTCAACGTTGTGCCGGGGATGGGGGACCGGAAGGTGGGCGAGGTGGCGGAGTTGACCCCGATCGCTTGGTGGCGGCGGCGGCAGGCCTAGCCGAAATTCAAACAGTCGCAAGGCTGGGGATGGACGTACGCTTACCTTGGAAGCACAAGTCGTGTCGCTGGTCAACTCTTGGTGAGTATGGGTGGGTAACTTTTCGCGAGTGCCGAAGTTCCAGCTGTCGAACATGCCCGGCGCACAATAAAAAAGGCCGGACCCTTGCGGATCCGGCCGGTAAGGAGGGGCTGATTTAGTACCATGTGCCGGGGTCTGATCCCCCCGCCTTTCAGGCGGGCCGCTTTCAGCCACGGTGCCGCCGAGGCAGGAGTTGGCAGAGTCAGGAGGGAGAAAGTTCCGTCGGCCGGGTCCGAGGCTTTGCTCCCTTGACGAGTTATACCCGCTGTCAAGGGGACGCTTTGCGGCGGCTTTAGCGGCGCCCGGCGACTTTCAGTCGCAACTCAACCCCACCGCCTTTAGGCGGTGGTTGTTTAGTAGCGGTAGTGGTCGGGCTTGTAAGGGCCGTCGACCGGGACGCCGATGTACTTGGCCTGGGCCGGGGTGAGAGTCGTGAGCTTCACGCCGATTTTCTCGAGGTGAAGGCGGGCGACTTCTTCGTCCAGCTTCTTGGGCAGGGTGTAGACGCCGACCTTGTAGACGTCCTTGTTCCGCCACAGATCGAGCGCCGCCAAGGTTTGGTTGGAGAATGAGTTCGACATGACGAAGCTGGGATGGCCGGTGGCGCAGCCGAGATTGACCAAGCGGCCTTCGGCGAGCATGAAAATGCAGTTGCCGCTGGGGAAGGTGTACTGGTCGACCTGGGGCTTGATGTTGAGGCGGGTAACGTCCTTACGGTCGTTAAGCTTGTCGACCTGGATTTCGTTATCGAAGTGGCCGATGTTGCAAACGATGGCTTGGTCCTTCATCTGCTCCATCATGTCGAGAGTGATGATGTCGACGTTGCCGGTGGCGGTGACGTAGATGTCGGCGGTGCCGAGGGTCTCTTCAATGGTGGTCACCTGGTAGCCTTCCATGGCGGCCTGGAGGGCGTTGATGGGATCGGTTTCGGTGACGATGACGCGGGCGCCGAGGCCACGGAGGGAGCCGGCAGAACCCTTCCCTACGTCGCCGTAGCCGCACACGACGGCCACTTTGCCGGCGAGCATGACGTCGGTGGCGCGCTTGATGCCGTCAGCGAGGGACTCGCGGCAGCCGTAGAGGTTATCGAACTTGGATTTGGTGACCGAGTCGTTGACGTTGATGGCGGGGACGAGAAGTCTGCCGTCCTGCTGCATCTTGTAGAGGCGGTGGACACCGGTGGTGGTCTCTTCGGCGACACCACGCCACTTGGCAACGATCTTGGTCCAGATGCCGGGGTTCTCGATGGCAACCTTCTGCAGGAGGTTCTTAATGACCTGCTCTTCAGGGGTGCTGGAAGCGGAGTTGACCCAGTCGGAGCCGTTTTCGAGCTCGAAGCCCTTATGGATGAGGAGGGTAACGTCACCACCGTCGTCGATGACGATTTCCGGGCCAAGGCCGTCGCCGTGGACGACGGCTTTGAGGGTGCAATCCCAGAATTCAACGAGGTTTTCGCCTTTCCAGGCGAAGACGGGGACGCCAGCGGCGGCGATGGCGGCGGCGGCGTGGTCCTGCGTCGAGAAGATGTTGCAGCTGGCCCAGCGGACGCTGGCGCCGAGGTCGACCATCGTCTCAATGAGAACGGCGGTCTGGATGGTCATGTGCAGCGAACCGGTGACGCGGACGCCTTCGAGCGGGCGGGTGACGGCATGCTTGCGACGGATGGACATGAGGCCGGGCATTTCATGCTCGGCGATATTGATTTCTTTGCGGCCCCAATCGGCCAGGCCGATATCGGCTACTTTGTATTCAGTGGCTACCGTAGTGGTCATGGATCAAGAATAGCACGTATCAAGGAATCATGATCCATTGATACAATGTAGACCTTATGGGAAATTTGCTTAGGTCCTTGCGGTTGTTGGGGGATGAGAGCCGGTTGCGGATGCTGCGGCTGCTGAGCCGGGAGGAGCTGAGCGTGGCGGAGTTGCAGGAGGTTTTGGGGATGGGACAGAGCCGGATTTCGATGGCGCTGTCGCAGTTGAAGACGGCGGAGCTGGTGGAATTGCGGAAGGTGGGGCAGAAGAGTTTGTATCGTTTTACGGGGGATGAGACGGTGGTGGAGATTTTGCGGCAGAGCGGGAAGGAGTTGCCGGAAGCGGGGTCCGATGATGAGGCGTTGCGGTTGATTTTGAAGAAGCGGAAGGACAAGATGCGCGCTTACTTCGACGAATTGGCGGGGCGGTTTGGGCGGGATTATGTTCCGGGGCGGAGTTGGAAGGGGGTGGCGGAGATGTTGTTGAAGCTGCTGCCGCCGATGGTGATTGCCGATATTGGGGCGGGGGAGGGGACGCTGTCGCTGCTGTTGGCGCAGCGGGCGGAGCGGGTGATTGCGGTGGACAATTCGGAGAAGATGGTGGAGTACGGGACGGAGGCGGCGCGGAAGAGCGGGGTCGGGAATATCGAGTACCGAGTGGGGGATTTGGAGGAGTTACCGGTGGCGAGCGGGTCGGTAGATTTGGCTTTGTTTAGCCAGAGTTTGCACCATGCGCCGCATCCACAGGATGCGGTGAAGGAGGCCTGGCGGATTTTGAAGCCGGGGGGGCGGGTGATGATCCTGGACTTGCAGAAGCATGGGTTCGAGGAGGCGCGGGAAATGTATGCCGATGTTTGGTTGGGGTTTTCCGAGGTCGAGTTGTTGGGGTTTTTGAAGAAGGCCCGGTTTCGGCATCCGGAGTTGGGGGTGGTGCATCGGGAGGAGGCGGTTCCTCATTTTGAGACGGTTTTGGCTACGGGGCAGAAGTAGGGCGACGGCGGCGCTGGCGGCCTGAAGCCAGGGTGAGCCCGATCGCGTTGGGTTCTGGTTCGGTATTGGCCCGCGTACCGCCGGGTATATTTTCGTCGAGGAAGACGTTCTCAACTCACTGTGAAAACTGTTCTCTCAGTCTGAACTTTCGTGAGGAGCGAGCGGGCTCGTCTTCTTCCTCGTCGGAGCTTTTCATCTCCGCAGTGGCCGATTGCGGAGTTCGGTTCAGCTTTGCAGCAGTTCGATCGTGATAAAAGTCCGCAGTTCGTTGCTGTCACCCACTTACGGCGGAGCGCGACCGGAAACGGGCGGAGTGGTGGGGGCAATAGATTCTGGGGGAGGGCTCGGCGACTGGATTAGGACGGCACCGTCGTACATAGCCTGGGACGTGGCAGTAGCCTCGATCACGGTACGGGGGCCGGTGGGATTACGATGTCTCGTAAGCGCGGTTTGCGGGTGCGGCGGGGTTGTGACCTTCGCCGACACCCGCAGGGGACTGCGTTTACGCCCTTATTTCGTGGCCGCGTTGTAGCGGTTTTCAAAGTCCTTTACCTGAGCGGCCGCGACATCTTTGGCAATGCCGTAGTGCTCTTGGATTTTGCCCACTAGCTGGTCCCGACGACCGGCGAGTACATCCAACTCGTCGTTCGTGAGCTTGCCCCACTGCTCGAGCACCTTACCCTTTACCTGCTTCCAATCACCGGCCAGAGTATCGCTGTTCATTGTTGTTCTCCTGTGTGCGCATTTGCGGACACCTATCTTTTTGCAAATGGGAGGCCAATTGGTAAAGGCCTTTCCTTTCCTCTATTTAGGGGCCGGTAGGCGGGCGTGGGGGGGTGACCATGCTTCGTCGGGCGACCGCCCACGGTCACGGTGGCGGGGCAACCAAAAGATCGCTTTTCGGTTAACTCCAATGGCCTGAGTGCCTTAACGAGTGGGCCCTAGTTTGCGTTAAGGTTTTCACCTGCTTATCGCGTCGATCCCGTACCGACCAGCGACGAGCGGACAACCCAAACTCAGAAGGAATGAAATCAACCATGAAATCCAAACGTCTCCTCCAATCTGTCGCGATGACCGCGGCAGCTTTTGTGATGACCGCGGCTAGCGCCAGCGCCATCACCATCACTTATCAGACCACGGGAGCCAACACTGGCTTCAATGGGACCAGCGTCCTGCTGCTGAATAGCACCAGTGGGGCTGCGTCGACGCTGACGTTTGTTCCGAACGCTAGCGGTACGTCTGGCGTTCCGTCGAACATCAATTTAGGGGACTTTACCCTTGCTTGCGGCGGGTGTACGCCGGTTTCCGGTTCGACGTTTAGCGCCTTCACTTTTAACTTGCGCATCACTGACACAACCAACTCCGCCAGTGGGACCTTCGTCGGCTCCTCGGCGGGCGGCACGATTTTCAGCGATGCCGCTAACCTGGCGATTACCTGGGCGCCGACTCAAATTGGACCGGGAACTAACAACGCGGCTTCCGGCAATTTTGGGCCGACATTCTTCACTAAGCAACTGGTCACGCAGATTGTTGCCCCCAACTCGGGTACCCCGGTGGGCAATAC
>JBBRIO010000473.1:0-4469 GCA_038220855.1 Bryobacterales bacterium
ATCTGCTCCAGTCCGACGCCGAAACCATCGCCGGACCCACCACGCCCGGTCGCGCCACCGGCAGCCAGAACACGATCGCCCGCGCCACCCATGACCTCATCCTTTCCCCCACCGTCCTGAACCATCTCAACATCGGCTTCACGCGCTACCGCGTCACCATCGACAGCTTCACCCTCAATCAGGACTGGCCCACCAAACTCGGCCTCCGCGGCGTTAACGACGGAGCCAACAACGGCTTCCCCTGCATCGAGTTCGTCTCGGCTGGATACTCCCGCCTGGGTGACCCCAACTGCAACGCACGCACGCTCCAAACCAACAACGCCTTCCAGATTAACGAAAGCCTCTCGCTCGTCCGCGGCAAACACAATTTGAAGTTCGGCTTCGATTACCGCTTCATGGAAACCAACGGCATCGATAACTTCCAGGCCCCGGGCCTTTTCCAGTTCAACGCTCTCGAAACCGGCCTTCCTAACGTCGCCAACTCCGGCAACGCCATCGCCAGCTTCCTGCTCGGCGCCGTCAACCGCGGCACCACCCGCGTCTTCGGCTACTTCCCCCGCAATCGCTATCAATACTGGGGCTTTTACGCCCAGGACGATTGGAAAGTCAGCCGCAAACTCACCCTTAACTACGGCCTGCGTTATGACATCTTCGTCCCCCGTTACGAGAAGCTAAACAACCTGTCCAGCTTCGACCCGGCGCTGCCCAATCCCGGTGCCGGGAACCGCCTCGGTGCTCTGGCCTTCCTCGGCGATGGGCCCAACCGCAATGGCCGCAAATCATTTGCCAACACTGACTACAAAGCCTTCGGCCCCCGCCTTGGCCTGGCTTACCTCCTCTCCGCAAAGACCGTCCTCCGCTCCGGCTATGGCATTTACTACGCCGCCGGCAACGCCGCGGCCGGCCAACGCGACTCGCTCAACATGTCCAACGGCTTCATCTCGACGCCGGTCTTCCAGTCCCTCGATCAGGGTCTCACCCCGGCCTTCAACTGGGACAATGGCTTCCCCCAGAATTTCCCCCGCCCGCCCTTTATCAATCCCACCGCCGGCAATGGCACGGCCATGCGCTTCATCGGCCCCGGAGACGGCCGCGTGCCGTACTTCCAGAACTGGTCCGCCACCGTCGAACGCGAACTGGCCCCCCGCGTCAATCTGGAAGTTACCTACCTCGGCACCAAAGGGTCCCGGATCGGCAACGGCCTCATCCGCGCCAACGAACTCGACCCCACTTTCCTTTCGCTCGGGGCCCTGCTCACCCGCCCGGTAACCTCTCCGGAAGCCATCGCCGCCGGCATCCGTCTCCCCTACCCCGGTTTCACCGGCTCGGTCGCCCAGTCGCTCCGGCCCTACCCGCAATACCTCGACCTCGACAACCGGACCAACCCCGCCGGCAGCAGCACCTATCACGCATTCCAAACGCAGCTTTCGGCCCGCACGAACCAGGGCCTCGACCTGCAACTCGCTTATACCTTTGCCAAGACCATCTCCGACGCCGACATCCTCGCCGGTGGCGGCCCCGCCGGCCAGACGACGTATAATCGCGCTCTCGAAAAAGCGATCGCGACCACCGATGTGCCGCATGTCTTCGCGCTCAGCTACAGCTACGAACTGCCTTTTGCGAAGAAGAAAATCTGGGGCGGCTGGGTGCTCACCGGCATCCATCAGTACTCCACCGGCGTGCCTGTCACCCTCTCCGCCAACAACACCCTGCCCCTGTTCAACGGCATCCTGCGGCCCGACGTCGTCTCCGGCGTCAACCGCGCCGCGGGCGTCGACAACTTCGACCCCGCCGTGAACACGTGGATCAACCGCGACGCTTTCCGCTCCCCGGCGGCGCTGCGGTTCGGCACCTCGGCGCGCGCTTATACTGACCTTCGCGCCCCGAACTTTCTCAATGAAAACTTCGGTCTGCTGAAGCGTTTCAGCATCAAGGAGCGGTTCACGGTAACGGTCCGGGGCGAACTCTTCAACGCGTTCAACCGGACGGTCTTCGGCTCCCCGCAAGGCAACGTCAGCAACGCGCTGTTCGGCCGCATCACGGCCCAGTCCAATCAGCCTCGCAACGGCCAGGTCGCCTTACGGCTTGAGTTCTAGACGCCCTGAAGCTCTAGCCGACGATACAATCGGATGCTAGGTAATGACTAGCGAAATCCCTAGGCCCAGCCCGAGGACCCTGGCGGGACTATACTGCCTTCTCATCCTCCTCGCCGTCTGCACGTTCCATTCCCGGGTCCTCTTCCACGCTGACGATACGTTTCCCTGGGATTTCACGGGGTACCATTACCCGCTCGTGGTCGCCTACGCCGATGCCCTCCATTCCGGCGAGCTTCCGCTCTGGGATCCGCTCACCTACTGCGGCCGGCCCCTTCTGGCCAACCCGCAATTAGCCGGATTCTACCCGCCGCTCGCCGTCGTCGCCGCCTGGGGTCGCGATGGACTGCTGGCGCGATTGGAGTGGCTCGCCGTCGCGCACATCGCGCTCGCTGGCATGCTCACCTTTTTCCTGGCTCTGCGCCTTGGCACCACATCAACTGCGGCTCTGGTCGCCGCCCTGGCGTTCTCGCTCGGCCCTTTCTACGCGTCGCAGGTGCAACATCTGGGCATGGTGATGGGCAGTCCGTGGCTGGTCCTGGCCTGGTACGCCGTCTTCTGCGAATCGAGAATTCGCATCTTGATCCTCTCCCTCGCCTGGGCGGGCTGTTTACTCGCCGGCTTCACCGCCTTCTTCCTGGTGACCGTGGTCTCCACCCTTCTCCTCGCTTTCCTAGCTGCCCCACGGCTTAGGCTGACCGTCGAGTTGGCCCTAGCTGGCATTCTCGCCGCCGTCCTCAGCCTCGCGCAACTGGGCCTCTCACTAGAATTACTGCGGGAAAGCATCGCCAAGTACCGAACCGACTGGATGGGCTTCGGAGGTGGCATCCCGCCGGAAGCTCTGCTGACCGCCTTGCTGCCCAACTACTTCCACACTTTCGAGCCAGAGCATTTCAGCGGTCGCGCTGATCTAACCCTGATGTATATTTTCCTCGGATGGTCGATCGTGGCCTCGATCGCTGTCGGCATCCGCGCCGTTCCCCGATGGCTCCTCGTGCTTACCCTTCTCCTCGGCGTTTTGATGATCGGCGAGTGGTCCCCGGTCGGGAGTGTCCTCTTTTCCGTGCTGCCGGCTTTTCTCCAGCGGACCACCTACTGGTACCCCTACCTCGCACCCTTCACCCTGGCGATTAGCTTGGCCGCGGCGTTCGGCACAGGCTCTCTCGGGCGATTCTCCCACCTGGTTCCCATCGTCCTGGCCATCGAGTTGTTCACAATCAGTTCCCGGCGTCCGATGAATTCCCAAACGCTGGATCCCTTCCTCGCCGCGACCATCGACCCCACGGCCCACGCTGCCGGTGCCCGCCTATTGGCGGACCTGCGGACTGCAGTCGGCGATCGGCGCCTCGATACGATCGCCGATAGCCCTGCCATGGCCGCCAGCGCACCGGTATTTGGATGGAGGACCGCCGGAGGATACGACCCCATGGCCCTCGAAGGGCTCATGCGGTTACGGCAAAAGATCGCAGGAGGAGAGCGCTGGGGTGCCTATCACCAGATCACTAACTCTAACGCCGTCGAGGTCGACCAGATGTCGATCGGCATCCTAACGTCCCGATCGCCGTTGGCCGACCCAGGCCGCCTCACCCCCCGGGGCGAAGTCGCCGGACGCCACATCTACAGCAACCCGGCCGCGCTCCCCCGCTACCGGGCCAACGGATGCAACGTCTCGGTCACCTCCGAAACAAGGAACCGCGTCGAGCTCCAACTGGACTGTCAATACGCTTCCGTTCTCGAAACCTCCGAGGCTCACTTCGGGGCGTGGCGCGCGCTGCTGGACCAACGGGCGGTGCCGATCGAACTCCTCCATGGCGCTTTCCGGTCCATCTCCGTCGGCTCGGGCGTTCACCAAGCTGTCTTCTATTACGCAGTCGACTCGCTCTACCAATACCTCGCCGGCTCCATCGCCGGGCTATTCGCCTGGCTCTCGCTCGCGCTCTCTCCCGCCTACCGCACCCACCGCTCCATCCA
Source organism: Bryobacterales bacterium (assembly GCA_038220855.1). Classification (GTDB taxonomy): domain Bacteria; phylum Acidobacteriota; class Terriglobia; order Bryobacterales; family Bryobacteraceae. The sequence continues at coordinate 4,065 of JBBRIO010000473.1, forward strand.
CCGCAAATTCCGCTCCATCAAATCTCTCTGATGCGCCCGCTCTCCAATTCCATGCCCCTCCCGCGGATACACCACGTTCTCCACCGGCACGCCCCGGTCCCTCAAAGCCTGATAAATCGGCGCCGTAAAGTTCATGTCCAACGCCCCAATCTGTAACATCGTCGGCGTTGTAATGTCTTTCAACTTACCCCAGTACGAATGCCGCGCATAGTTCTCCGGCACCTCCCACGGCGTCCCCCCAAAGTAAGTCCACAATACCTCCCGCGCCCCTTCAAACAGTCCATAGTAGGCCGCCCAATCCACCGTCGGCGCGCCCACCGATGCGCCCTTAAACCGCCGCGTCTGCGCAATCGTCGACCCCGTCAAAAACCCGCCATAACTCCACCCCATCACCCCTAACTTGTC
>JBBRIO010000474.1:0-4412 GCA_038220855.1 Bryobacterales bacterium
ATGGTATGGCGTTTCGCGGGCAGCTTTTCCATGATGAAGCGCAGGTCAGGCAGGAAGCCCATGTCGAGCATCCGGTCGGCCTCGTCGAGAACCACCGTGGCGGTGCGGGAAAGATCGATCAGCCGCCGTTCCAGATAGTCGCAAAGACGGCCCGGCGTCGCGATCACCACTTCCGCCCCGGCCTGGATGTCGCGCAACTGGTTGGTCTCACTCATGCCGCCCACCACCACGGCCGTGCGAATGCGCATCCCGTGGGCGAGTTGCCGGAATGCCGCATCGATCTGAATGGCAAGTTCGCGGGTGGGGCTGAGGATCAGGACTTTGATGGTCTTGGTTCGGGGAACGGCGGCTAGAGCTTCAATCACCGGAATTGCGAACGCCAGCGTCTTGCCGGTGCCCGTCTGCGCGGTCGCTACGACGTCGCGGCCTTCCAGAAGTGGCGGAATCGCCTGCGCCTGGACTGGCGTTGGCGTGACGAATTGGTTCTTTTCGAGGTTATTCCGCAAGGCGGAACAAACATTAAGTTCGGAAAAATGCTGCATCGATTGTGTTCGGCTCTTTCCCGCGGCGAACCGGAACGTCCTTTGTTAGCATAGCAGCGTTGGGAAAGCGCGGCTTTCTCTGGGTTGGCGACGCGCCATGACCCGGTGTTTGGGCGCCAGAGTTTGTGGAGCAACTGGAACGAAAATAGGGGATCCCGCTGCGGGCCAGACCTCCGGGCCGTCCGCGGTGACGGGTCCGGAGCCCGTGAAAATGCGGTTGGAGGGCTACTTCTTATTGCGCCTTGCCTCGACGATGCGGTCGGAGATCTGCTTGAAGATTTTGTCGCGGTTGCCGATGCTGTCGAAGGAGAAGTCGTAGCGGCTGCCTTTGAAGGGGCGGACGCGCACGCCTTTGATGATGCGCTTCTCGAAGGTGCGGATGTCGGCGTACTTCCAGGTTCGGGATTGCTTGGCGTCGGTGAGGGACTCGAAGGCGAGTTCGGTCTCGCGAATGGCGAGCTTGCCTTTCTGGTCGCCATTGCGAACGTCGATGATGGTTTCCGTGGGTTGCGCCAACGTAAGGGCGGCGCAGGCAAGAGCGGCGAGGGTCAGGCGGATGAGTAAAGCTTTGAACATACTTACTCTCACCATAGCCCATTAATCCTCTAGCAGTGGACGAGTTGGTGGAGGTCCTGCGCCTGCCAAGCGCTGACCCAGGTTTGCCTGATAAGGTTCATTCTGTTTCTAGGATAAAGCACGGACTCGGGCTAACCTCACGACGCGAAAACGACGAACTTGGCCCAGCCGAAGGGGAAGGTTGTGGCGCTATTGACGCCGGCCGATAGGGCGACCCGTAGGCGTCAGCCTGGAATGTTCAAAAGGGGAGTTTGAAGTTACTTCTTTGTTCTTCGAGCCATTGCCGCCTGAGGAAATGGAAGGCTGGGACCAGTAACGGAGACGGGCTGTCTGGTCGACCAGTCTGAGTCGCAGCCCGAGAATGAGGGCTTAGTTGATGACCGATTGGATTAGCTCCTGTTCGGGAATCAAATCAATTGCGGAGCGTCTTCACGAGCGGGGAGCGCCAGGGAATGTCCCGCAGCCTAGGGGCAAGCTCGGGCTTTTCCGGGTAAGGATCTACGCGCTCGAATCGAAGTTGCTCGAACCATTGGCATGCCTCGGCGGATACTTGGGCGAATAAGTCCCTGGGCAACTCCACCTCCTCGATCTCAATGAAATCTAGCGCCGTAGGTTGCGGAAACGGACAGGTCCGGATGTTACCTGTTACCGGCCGCGGCAGGTCACCGGCTTACCTTCGTTCGCGGCTGAAGTCGTGGCAGAAGTGGTCGATGCCCGAAACGTGCAACCACTACTGAATTCTGCGTGTGGCGACGAGCCAGCGATTTTGGGGGCCAGGGCGGTGTTCGGGGATGAGGCAGCGCCACCAGGCTTGGGTGAGGATGCGGATCTGGTAGCCGTGGTTTTCGAAGATGCCGAGGACATCGTGTTCGAGCTCTTCGGAGTGGGTTTCGACGATGAAGCGGGCGTGGGTTTGGGCCAGGAATTTATTGGCTCCGGCGAGGATGTTCGCTTCCTGACCGTCGACGTCGAGCTTTACCAGGCAAGGGCCGCCGATGCCGGAGACGAGCGAGTTGAGCGAGACGTTGCGGGCGTCGTCGCTGGCGCTGATGAATTGGTTCGAGAGCGCAAGGCGCGGGTCGTCGGTCAGGCCGTTGTAGGCCAGGTTGCGGCGCAAGGCGGGCCAGCAGGTTTCGTCCGGTTCAAAGCCCAGCACCTGGGCCGCCGGCGTGCGCTTCAAGAAGTACAGCAAATACTCTCCTTGGGCCGAGCCGATGTCGATGGCGGTGTGGATGCCTCGCGAAAGCTCGGTGACCCAAGGGTGGACTTCGCGCTCAAAAAGGCCCAGATATACCTGGGTTTGGCCGCGTAGATCGAGTTCCATCTTGAGCCCTCGAAACGGGCCGGATTGGATGACGCGCGGAGAGACTCCGGCCGGCACCAGTTTTTGTTTGACACTGCTCAAAAGCCGCATTGGCTCACCTCTACCAGCTTTATCGGGGCGTGGAAGGGGCAGCGCGAGTCGGCTTGTTTATTTTTGGGGAATAGAGAGGATCGCTTCGAGGGGCTGGGGGTCATCGGCAAGGCCGACAATATTCTTGGGCATAACGAGAGGAGGCTTCGCCAGTAGAACCTGGGCTCGTGCGGCGGCAAGTGGCTGCCGGCTGACTAAGACGGGGGCGAACTTGGCCATGAGGGCGGCGATTTCGGGGTCGTCAACGGGCTCGGTGAAGAGGAGCGCGCCCGGGTGGGCTTCCTGAAGCGCTTCGGCAAGGCCTTCGGCGACCCGAGAAGCCGTGTCGAGGAGGAACTGGCGATCGTCGGCGGCGACCGTGGGCTTGGTGGTGTCGAGCTTGGCGAAGGTCTCGGTAAGCAGGTCAGAGAACGAGGTGGACTCGAGGCCGTACGTTTCATTGACGCGCTCGATGGCGTAGGCGTAGCGCTCCTTCAGATAGCCGATGTACTGCTGTTTGGCGCCGCTATCGGCGTTGAGACGGCGGATTTGGGCGAGGCGGGCTGGCGTCCAGGCGGAGGGGGCCCAGGTGTAGCCGAGCAGGTTAGCGCGGTTGCGGCCGAGTTTGGCGGCTTGCTGGGTGGCGGTGAAGAGCCCGTCGTCGAAGGGATCCGGCGGAAGGGTGATGATCTGGAGTTGGGAGGGGTCGTAACGCCAAGCGACAGGCTGGCCTGAGGGAGAGACGAGCCACATTCGCCCCGCCACCTCGCCCAGCCGGTAGTGGCTGGGCTGGTAGAAGGCGAAGAGGCTCGTAAAGCCGCGCACGGACTTAGACCTCGATGCGAACCGGGGCTATGAGCGGCCGGCGCTGGGTTTCTTTGCTAAGGAAGCGCTTCAGATCGTTGCGGATCTTCTCTTGCATAACGCCCCAATCGCCGCGTTCTTCGGCTTTCGAGTCGAGGAACGTTTTGTTGACGATCCTGCGGGCTTCGGCGAGCAAGGGCGCGCCGTCTTCGAGCGAAATGAAGCCGCGGCTGACAATCTCGGGGAGGCCTTCGAGCTTGCCGGTAGCTTTGTCGATGGCGAGGATGGGGAGGACGAAGCCGTCTTCCGCCAGATGGCGGCGTTCGCGAATCACGACGTCTTCGACGACATCGTCGAGAGAACCCGAGTCAATGCAGACGCGGCGCAGTTGGATGCTTTCGCCGCGGCGGGCGCCGTTTTTGTCGATTTCGAGGACATCGCCCGAGTCCATGACGAAGGACTTCTCGAGGCGCTGGTGCAGCAGGTGCTCGGCCAAGGCGGCGTGCTTCGAAAGCTGCCGGTATTCGCCGTGGACGGGTAGGAAGAAGCGGGGCCGGACGAGGTTCAGAATGAGCTTGAGCTCTTCCTGGCTCGCGTGGCCGGAGACGTGGACGGGCGGCGTGGTGGCGCCATAAATCAGTTCGGCGCCGCGGCGGGCAAAGTGGTTCAGCATCCGGTAAATGGGCTTTTCGTTGCCCGGGATGATGCGCGCACTGAGGACGACGGTGTCGCCCTTGCCGATGCTGAGATGGCGGTGGTTATCGACGGCGACACGGGCGAGCGCCGACATCGGTTCGCCTTGGGTACCGGAAACGAGTACGCAGACCTTAGACGGAGCGGACTCCATAATATCTTGCGGACGCAGGAGCAGGCCGTCGGGGATTTCGATGAGGCCGAGGGAGTGGCAGATTTCCGTAGTGCTCGTCATGCTGCGGCCGAGGATAGCGACCTTGCGGCCGAACTCCTTGGCGACGTCGAAAATCTGCTGGATGCGTGGAATGGAACTCGAGAAGCAGGAGATAATTAGGCGCTTTTCGGCGTTCTTGAAGATAGATTCAAGCTTGGGCCGAACGGCGCGTTCGCTCTCGGTGTAGCCG